>DASWHT010000542.1:0-6074 GCA_036398075.1 Binatia bacterium
CGGCGGCATGTTTACAGTGACGCCGACCGAGGCTATCGACGTGACGAAACAAGTCAATCCACGTATTGCTATTCCCGAACATTATTGGTGGGAAGGCGGCGCCGATCGATTCGCCGCGGGTTTCGCGAAAGTGAAGCGCACCAACAGCGCAGTCTTGAAAATCACCAAGCAGGAGCTGCCGCCGCCCACGGAAATCTTCGTGATGACCTGGGAGCGCCGTTAATTATCTGGAGTCTGGGGACTCGGGTTGCGCGCATCCATAGCGCGGCGCTCGGCTTGAACGAATTGAACGGTTTGAACTGCTCGAAGGCCATTACTTGGGAGACCTAACTATGAGAGCCGTACGCGTACACAATTTTGGCGGACCGGAAGTTCTCAAAAGCGAAGAGATCGCGGTCCCTGAACCCAAGGCCGGTGAAGCGCGCGTCAAGATCGAAGCCATCGGCCTCAACTACATTGACATCTACCAGCGCACCGGTCTCTACCCGCTGCCGCTGCCGTTCACCCTCGGGAGGGAAGCAGCCGGTCTGATTGACGCCACCGGACCGAACGTCACGGAGGTCAAAGTCGGCGACCGCGTTGCCTATGCGATGGAGCCGGGGGCCTACGCGGAATATGCCGTTGTGCCGGCGTGGAAGCTCGTCCCCGTGCCTGCCAATATCGACACCCTCTCCGCCGCCGCGACCATGCTTCAGGGGATGACTGCCCACTACCTAGCTCACAGCACCTACCCGCTCAACCAAGGCGATACCGCGCTCGTCCACGCGGCCGCCGGCGGAGTCGGCCTGCTCTTGATTCAGGTCGCCAAACGCCGAGGCGCCAGAGTCTTGGGCACGGTCTCAACAGAGGAAAAGGCGCGTCTAGCCAGGGACGCTGGCGCGGACGAAGTGATTCTTTATAGCCGCGTGGATTTCGGCACAGAGGTAAAAAGGCTGACCAGCGGCGCGGGAGTCCATGTGGTCTACGACTCCGTCGGCGCGACTACTTTTGAAAAGAGCCTCGATTGTCTGCGTCCGCGCGGCTATCTGATCCTATTTGGACAGGCGAGCGGCCCAGTCCCGCCATTTGATCTCGGCAAACTGGCAGCGAAGGGATCGCTCTTCGTCACCCGGCCAACCCTGGTCCATTATATGAGCGACCGGCGCGAGCTGCTCGAACGCGCCGGCGATCTCTTCAACTGGATAGCTTCGGGGAAACTGAAGCTGCGCATAGAAAAAACATTCCCCCTGGCCGAAGCCGGCGAAGCGCACCGGCAGCTGGAAGGCAGAAGGACGACGGGGAAAGTGATCTTATTGCCGTGAAAACAATCAGCGCCCGCCCCATGGCTGAGAACGCGTGAAACGCTGATCGGAGAGCAGTTCCTGGAGTTTTTTCCGCTGCTCGGCCGTCAGCAAGGCTTTGCCTTTCTCGATGGCGCGGATGCGTGCGATGCGCAGGTCGGCGCGCAGCCGTTCGACTTCGCGAATCTTCGCCTCAACTTTCGCCAGATCGGCGCTTTGCGCCTGCAAAAGATTGTTGAGATCGATCTCGGCGACGCGAATATCGGCCTCGTTACGGATCGTTTCTTTTTCAAAGTCGCTGCGCAGTTGTTCCAGTTTTTTGACTTGATCGTCGGAGAGCCCGAGTTTCTCGCGGTTGCGCAATAATAGCGAGATCACCGGTTGCTGCTCGTGCGCCGTGGTGCCGCCGAAATATTCCCACCAACGTCCCAGCCACGCGCGAAAATCTTTGCCCAATTCCTCGACGCTCTGGCTGCTATCGTCGCGCAGCGCCGGTTTCCTATCATCCGCGGCGAGCGCTGTACCGGAAAGAGATAGAAGCAGCAAAGACAGCAAAATCGCTGAACCCGGGTAGCTCTTCATGGCGATCTCCCTACCTTGAGTCATTCGCATGTCACGGCGATCGAGACGCGATCCTTTAGGGTCGCATGCAATGGGCCTGTGCCTTTTCTGGTTCAAGGTTCAATGTTCAACGTATTCCGGTCCTCTGTAGAACTAATGAACCACTTCGCTCAACGTTATGGAAATTAGAACTCCCGAAAGGGCGGTTGTCAATTGGCCACGCTGCCCGGCGGCGCGGCGCCGATTTCATCCGATGATCAACGTCAGGCATTTGGCGCTGCCGCCCGCTTTGAGAAACTCATCGAGGGGTGTTTCGAAAACGTCGAAGCCGAGCTCGTCGAGTTTGCCGCGAACCACCGGGCAGCCCGTGTTCATGATGACGTTTTTTCCGCCGACGACGGCGTTGCAAGCGAAGCGCTCCGCTTCCTGGGCCGGCACGGGTATGAGAAGCGGTATTTGGTTCTCGAGCACCGCGTGCGCGTAAGTGTCGAAGGCTGGGGGATAATACAGCGCCGCCTTTTCCGAAAGCGGACAGAAGCAGGTGTCGAGGTGGTAGAACCAGCCGCTGGTCAACTCGAGGGAGAGTATTTCCCGATCGATAATATCAGCCACTCTCTGGTGCGCGACCATGTCGGAGCGAATGTGGTAACCCGCGAACCATGACTCGCCGCAGCGCAAGAGGTCTCCTTCGCCCTCGAAGTAGTAGTCCTGCGGCAGGTGAATGACCTCGTATCCCCGCTCGCGGAACCATTCCGCAAAATGCGGCGCCTCGCCTCTTCGGACTTCGTGGCGGAAGTTGCTCACGATAAATTTATTTTGCCAAACCACTCCTGCGTTGGCCGTAAACACCATGTCCGGGAGCCCCGGCTTGGCGTCGATCAACTGAATTTCCGCCGGCAATTTCTCGGCCAGCACGCGGTGTAATTCGCTCCACTGCCGCATCGCCAGCCCCGCGTCGCTCTGGCGGCTTCGCTTCATCCAGGGATTGATCTCGTACTCGATGCCGTAATAGGACGGCGGGCACATCAACAGCTGCATATTTACCGCTGGGTCAAAAGGTTTTTGACCACTCTGATGAGACGCACTGTGTGAGCAGTTCAAGGTTCAATGTTCAAGGTTCAAAGTTAGGGATCGAGCTACTACGGTTCAGTAGAGATCGGATTACGTTGAACATTGAACTTTGAACATTGAACCAATAGGCCGACAGTGCTACGGCAAGGATTTCAATTCCAAATTGCCGCACAGCTCGCGCAGAAACGGCTCCACGTCGGTGACCAGCCCGAGGGCTTGGAAAGTGCCGCGGTCGGTGAGCTTCGTCACGACGGCGGGATTGATATCCACGCAAACCGTCTTTACGCTCGCGGGCAAAAGATTCCCAGTGGCTATGGCGTGCAGCGTCGTTGCCATCATCAGCGCGAAACTTACGCCGCGCGCCTTTTCCCGCATGGCGTCCTGGGCCGCCAGGGTATCCGTGATCACGTCGGGCAGCGGCCCATCGTCGCGTATCGAACCCGCGAGCACGAACTCCACGCCTTTTTTTATGCAGGAATAAAAAATTCCCTTTTGAATCAGCCCCTGCTCGACGGCTTGCCGTATGCCGCCTGCCCGCCTGACACGGTTGATCGCCCAGAGATGATGCTCGTGGCCTTCGCTGGCGCGAATTTTCTTTTCCAAGTAAACGCCCAGCGACGTGCCGTAGAGGGACGATTCGATGTCGTGGACGGCGAGCCCGTTGCCCGCGAAGAGAACCTGGATGTAGTCGTTTTCAATCAGCTCGACGAGATACTTCGAACCGCCGGTGTGCACCAATCCCGGACCCGCCACGACGAGTATGCGCCCGTTCTCGCGCCGCACGCGCTGCATCGATTCCGCGATCTCGCGGATCAGGAGTCCCTTGGGCTGCTCCGTGGACACCGCGCTGGCCATGAACTCGAAGGCCGCGCGCGGTTGCTGCCGTTCTAAAGGCACGACCTTAATGCCGCGGTGGCCAACCACGGCGAGATCGCCTTGCATGACGCGATGCATCGGCACGCACTGGGCTCTTCCGGCGCGAGGATCAACGCGAATACCGCAATCCATCTCGATGGATTCGACGGGGATCCAGCGGTTATCCAGGCGCACCGAGGTTTCCAGGTTGGTGGTCGCGTAGAAATTATCGGGGAAGACACCATCGGCGGGCGCCGCCTGCAGCTCCACGGATTCGTTCTCCGCCTGCTCGGGAAGCGCGCCATGTTCTCTGATTTTTGCGAGTACGCGGTCGAGCGCTTCGGGGCTCGGGGCCTCGATTTGAATCCGCGCGTAACTGCGGTCAGCGCGGCGGTGGCCGACTTGAATCTCGAGAATCTCGAACTCCGCGCCAAGGTTGACGATCAGGTCGAGGACCTTGGGGAGTAGGAGCGAGTCGATGATGTGACCGGAAATCTGTACGATGCTCCGAGCCATCGGAAACCTCACGGGGTATCTTATCGCCACAAAGCTCGGACCACAACATCAATAACAACCGCAAGGGGCCGCAAGCCCGATTAAAAAACAATTAACCTAGAGATTGTCACCGCCCTTCGGGAAATACCGCATCCAACACCAATGGGCACGGCAAGCCGAAGGGGTTGACAACACGATCGAAGGGGAATATTGCGTGTTGCCGGATGCCGGGCTCCAATCGGTTGAAGGAGTGGACGGTCTGATCAGTTTGCTAAGCGCCGCCAAGGCGCAGAGAAACCTGGGGCCCGATCAAGTCAGCCGCAACCCTTAAAACGAAAACGCTGGCGCTGAAAGAGGAGGGCTTTATGACTGAGAATGATCTCCACTACTTGCGCTATGCCATTATGATTGCCGATCGTGCCCGGGAACATGGCAGCCCGCCCTTTGGCGCGGTGCTCGTCACAGATCGGGGCTGGATACTATTGGAAGGTGAAAACACCCAGGGGGCGACATCGGACTGCACTTGCCACGCCGAAACGAATCTACTGAGGGAGGCCACCCGCCGTTTTTCCCGCAGGCTTCTTGGACACTCCTCGCTTTACACGAGCGCCGAGCCATGCCCCATGTGCGCCGGGGCAATCTTTTGGAGCGGCGTCGGGCGCGTCGTTTTTGGCCTGAGCAGCGAGCACCTCTACGCGTTGACTCAAAACAAAGCAGAACACCTATTCGAACACTGCGCCGACCTGCTCGCCAAAGGAACCCATCGGGTCGAAGTGATCGGGCCCATGATCGAGGAAGAGGCGGAGCAGGTTTTTAAAAAACAGTCTGGCATGCCGAACGTGATTGCGCACTAAGAAAAACGTCGACATTAGCGGATCAGGGAGGGGGGGGAGCGGTAGAAACAGAAACACTGAATAGCAGGCGAGAGCAGATCGGAGGCGCTCATGCAAATCATCACGATCTATCAGGGAGCATCCGGCAGTGGTGAAGAGTTAGCCCATGCGGTGGCTCAGTCCTTAGGTTACCACCCCGTCGACCGTGAGGCGTTGGTCGGGGCGAGCGTTCAGTACGGCATTCCGGGGGCGAAGCTCACTGAGATTCTCGAAAGAGAACCGACCTGGTGGGCTACGTTTACGCGAAATCTTGAACCCTATCGGATCGCTTTGCAGGCAGCGTTTTGCGAAGTGGCGGCAGATCACGGCGTCGTCTATCACGGCCACATCGGCCATGAGCTGATACCTAAGTTTCAGCATATCCTCAAGGTTCTCCTGACCGCGCCGATGGAAAAGCGCATTGAACAGATTCAGGCGCGGCATAAGCTCAACGAAGTCGCGGCGCGGCGCTACGTCGAAGAAATCGATAAGGCGCGTACGCGCAGGCTCAAGGGAATGTTCGGCACGGACTGGCGCGATGCGAGCCGATATGACTTGGTCGTTAACCTGGGGTACATGAGTTTGGAAACGGCAAAGCAGCTGATTGTGGACACGGCGCGGTCGCCCGACTACCAGACGACTCCTCTCTCCAAGCAGCAATTCGAAAACTTCGCGCTCGCATCTCGCGTGCATGCGACGATCGCCCTGGCCAACGATTTGGCGCATGCGAGCATCGAGATAATCGCCAATCAGGGGGAGATTTCAATATCGGGAACGATTCCCGATTGGGTTTCGGACGATTACATCGTGAAGCAGATCAGGAACATCCCTGGAGTAAAGAGCGTGAGAGCCGACCTCACGAGCCTTTCCCCAGCGCTTGGATTAAACGAATAATTCGGCGCGCAACCGGAGTTCCAATGGCCGGTTTTTTACTAACGAG
>DASWHT010000543.1:0-4518 GCA_036398075.1 Binatia bacterium
TCAAAGCGCGCAAGGGCGTGATCTTGGCTTGCGGCGGTTATGAGAACGACGACGCCATGAAGCTTCAATACTTCGAAGCCCAGCCGGTATATCCGGTTTTTTTGGGTAATACCGGTGACGGCATCAAGATGGCGCAAAAAGCCGGCGCCGGGCTCTGGCATATGTGGCACTTCCACGGCGGTTATGGATTTAAGTATCCCGAACTGCCGTTCGCCATCCGTCATGTCTGGGCCGGGCCACGAAACGAGAATCGGAAGATGATCTGGATCGCCGTGGACCGCGTTGGCAAACGCTTCATGGACGAGTATCCGCCCGCGCCCCAGGACACCGGCACCCGATCTCTGGAATTTTACGACGCCGATATTCAAGATTATCCGCGCATCCCGTGCTATCTGATTTTCGACGAAGAAGGCCGCAAGCTCGGCCCCATCGGCATTCCCATCGTCAACGACGAGCGTTATAACGCCGGCTGGAGCGACAATAATTTCACTGAAATAAACAAAGGCTGGATCAAAATAGGCAACTCTATCGACGACATTGCCGGGCAAATCGACGTGAACCCGAAAAACCTGAGAGCGACGGTGGAACGCTGGAACGAGCTTTGCCAAAAGGGCCAGGACGACGATCAACGGCGCCCGCCGAAAACTATGATGCCCATCGCCACGCCGCCGTATTATGTTATGGAAGCCTGGCCCATCGTGAACAATACCCAGGGCGGCCCCGAGCATGACGTAAAACAGCGGGTCTTAGACCCCATGAAAAAGCCGATTCCGCGCCTCTACGTCGCCGGCGAGATCAGCTCGATCTACGGACACCTCTATCTGGAGGCCGGCAATATTACGGAGTGCTTCGTTGCGGGGAAAATTGCCGGACAGAACGTAACAGAGGAGCAACCGTGGTCTTAAACGCAAGCGGAGTTTAGCGTTCAATGTTCAACGTATTCGGATATTTTATGAACCGCAGAACGATATTCCCTAACTTTGAACCTTGAACGTTGAACTTTGAACCAGCCGCGCCAGCGGCCGGCTACGGATGAACGTCCTGGGTAAACCAATCCAGCGGCACTTCGCGCCCTACCCCTTTTGCTTTCGCAGCGTCATAGACTATCTTGCCTACCGCGGCGAACTGGGCGCCGAGGCCGATGTTATTGACGAAGCCGGTAATTTGTTCGTCCCTTTCGCGTCCTTTGATCTTGCCGGCGAGCAAATCGGCAAGCGTCGGCAGCGACTGCCAATCGATGCCGCGATCGGTAGGATGATCGCGCAGTTTGAAGTCAGCGCGTTCGAAATGCGCCAGGGCCGATGACGTGACGTTGTTTTCCGTTGCCTGGCTGTGCAGCACGAGGGGCGCGCAGCTCAGTAACGCTTCATCATCGAACTCGTCCCGTTGCATGCTGCTGATATGAATACCTTCTCGCAACGCCCATTTGCCGAGAAAAGGTTTGCGCGAGTTGGTCGAGGTGATGATGATGTCCACGTCTTTCACGGCTTCTTCGTACGAGGCCACCGGCACGATCTCCACGCCGACCCGCTGGCTGGTTTCCTTGGCGAACCTCTCGCGATTGGCCTTGGTTGGACTGAACACCTTGATACTTTTTATTCTGCGCGCTTCGCACGCGGCCATCACCTGTGTCCCCGCCTGCCAGCCGGAACCGATCAAACCTGCGCTCTCGGCGTTTTGCCGCGCCATATATCGGGTGGCTACGCCGTTGGCGCCACCCACGCGGTAGCGTTGCAGCACGCCGTCGTTCATGATCGCCAACAGCTCGCCGTTAGCCGTGCTGAACAGCAGCACGATGCCCATCCAGCGGTTGCCCGGCAGCATCGGCAACTTCTCCCGGCGCATCCCTCCGCCGGTGTCGCGCCACGCCACGATGTCGGAGGAGAAACGCAAGGCGGCGGTGCCAAAGTGCGGCGATGCGCCGCTCATGCTCTTGAGATAGTGGGCCATGGGCCCTTCGGCGCTCTCGGCCGAGGCAGTGGGCGAATGGACATCAGAGCGCGGCGCCGCGACGGCGACGCCGTCGCCCATTTCCCGGTAAAGAGTTTCCAGCGCCGCCATCGTGTCTTTCATGGTGAGCAACTGGTCCACTTCTTCGTTATTCACAAACAATGGCATGAGTTCCTCCAATACAACAATGGAGATTGGGGACGATAACAGCCGGATCCTAACGCGAACACTAGGATCGTCATGCCCGCGAAAGCGGGCATCCAGGTTGTGGCGGGGGGAGATGCCTGGATTCCCCCCGTGGAAGATTGGGTCATTCTTCCACGGGGCGGGAATGACGGAGGACATTACTTGGCTGAACTACAGGAGATATCTAAACGCGTCGCTGCGTACCGCAAAGGATCTTTAATCCCGAATATCCTGCAGCAGCCATTGCGTCGGAATTTCCCGGCCCAAGCTTTTCGCTTTGGCCAGCTCGTAGACCTTGCCGGCAACAGCAAAAAACTGCGCGCCCTGGACATTGCCGCGCTCGGAGTAAGAGATCTGCCTATCTGAAGTCCGCCCTTTTTTCTTGCCGCTCAATAGTTCCTCCAGCAAAACACAGCGGTCCTCGGCGATGGCGCCATGGGCTCTTTTGCCGGCCCGCTTCATTTGAAAACCGGCGTTCTCGTTCGGCATCGCCGCATAGGTGATATATTCGTCCGGCAGACCCATTTCCGGCAGGCCCCAGGGCGCCGGCGCATTGCCCAGACGCAGCGACACATCGATGCGCGGCCGGCACACGGCCCGCCTATCGGTCAATTCGCGGTAGGCGTCTTCCAGCGCCCGCATGGTGACTTCCATGGTCAGCACGCCGGCGACGTCGGCATTATTCAATAACAGCATTTCGTTGCTACTCCAGCCCTTGAAGATTTCAGCTGAGGTTGGCAATGGCCGCAATCGGCTGAAGGGGCTTCGTTTATCGATGCTCTACAGAGAGCTTCCGCCGCTGTCAAGCGAAGCGAGCCTCTGTGGTTATCGACGGCGCGTTTCACATTTCGGTCTGGGCCTTCGACTTGACCGAAATTTGCGATTCAACTATCTATCCGTCTTGTAGGGCAATAGGGAGGAATTACGACTATGCGCATAATCGTCATCGGCGTGGGACCCATCGGCGGCATCATCGGCGGCAGACTTGCCCGCGCGGGCAATGACATCACTTTCGTCGACGTCGACAAGGAGCATGTCTCGGCCATTCGCGAAAAAGGTCTGCAAATCGATGTGCCGGACGGAGCTTTTAACGTCAAAATCAAAGTTGTTTTTCCCAATGAGATCGACGGCAAATACGACATCGGCATGATTGCCGTGCGGTCCAATTACACGCCGGATGCGCTGAGCACGGTCATGCCACGCCTCGCCGACGACGGCTTGCTCGTGTCCATGCAGAACGGCATCAATCCACCGTTGCTGCAAGACCGAGTCGGTCCCGACCGCACCGTCGGCATGGCGATCCGCATGGGCAGCCGTAAGGTCGGTCCAGGGCACTTGCACACGGCCAATCGCGGCCATCTATACATCGGCCATCTCCACGGTAGGACGACGCCGCAGCTTGAAAGCCTCAGCGGACTTCTCAACACGGTGATGGACACGGAAATTTCCGACAACATCCTCGGCGTGCTGTGGAGCAAACTGACCTACACGTGTCTCGGCTATTATGGGTCGCTGGCCGACGCCTCGCTGGCGACGAGTTGCGCCAGCGATCTCGACCGCGGGGCTCTTGCGAATTTTTTCGGCGAAGTCGTCGCCGTCGGCCAAGCCGCGGGCGTGCGCTGGATTCGCTTGGCGGAGTACACCCCGCCGGATTTCCATCCGGACAATTCATTCGACAAACGGCTCTCGGCGGTAAATGAGTTCGCCAAATCGTGGAAGCTAGACGACCGCAAGGGGCCGCTCAGGCAGATTCAGAAGGGTATCAAAACGGAAGTGGATTTCACCCTGGCTTATGTCGTGAATGAGGGTAAAAAATATGGCATTCCGACGCCGCTATGCGAGAAGGTCTTGGATATAGTCCACGAGCTGGAATCAGGAAAACGGCCGCTTGACATACAAAACTACGCCACACTGAGCGCGGCAGGATAAGAAAGCAAGTTCACGCGCCTCGATTGATTCTGCTGAAAAACCCTCCGTTCATCCTTCGAGAGCCTCAGGACGAACGGAGGAGTGGTTGAAATCATTGGAGATTTTCCGTTCTACCGAGCTTGTCGAAGTATGAGCCCAGTCGAAGCATTCTTGGGATTTTTCAGCAGAATCTTGATTCTCTTCAATTGGTCACGGGCACCCGTAGCGCTAAATCACTCTGACGGCAGCGCCCTGACGGGTGCGTCCGCGCTTTTTTTTTGTTCGCCGGCCCCGCGCCGCCTTCATCGGTTCTCCTGGTTTGCGTTTGTAGCCAGCCTCTGTGAGCCAATCATCCAACCGATGGAACTGCCGGCCCATGGCACCGATCACGGCCTCCAACGCAGCAAGATGGCGCTGTCTTTCATCCTCAGTCTCATCTGGATACTTGAGCGCCGCGATTCCCAGGCCAATCGT
>DASWHT010000544.1:0-5925 GCA_036398075.1 Binatia bacterium
TCCTCCCCCGCGTGTGCGGGGGAGGAAAGAGGTGGGGGTTCAAATCGAATTCGCATGTTTGTTGGGCCGCACATGCACCGGTTCCTCGATCTGGGTGCGGAAAATTTCTTTACCGTTTTGCCCGTAAGCGATCACCGTGTCGTTGTACATCGTGACTTTTCGTCCGCGCAGGGTAGCTTCGTAAACCTTCGGACCTTCTTTGATCTCATAGCGAAAGATAATCCGGTTCGAGCGCCGGAAGAGCTGCAAGACCGCCAACAATTCGCGATCCGGGTAGGTATAGCGCTCGATGGCATCGTCGACGCCGGGACCGAACATTTGCTTTAGATAATTCCGAGGCACCCAGCGCGGCGGAATGTAGTAACCGTTCGGTTCGGTGCCGAACTGCGGATAGAGCGGCAGCGCAACCTTGGCGACGTGCACCATGTAGTAGAGCGGGTTGTACCGATCCTCCGCCCAGGTACCGTCGTTGTTCATCTTGACCAGCCCCTGCATCCGCATTTGGCCGATGCAGGCGGCCATGCAGCGGGTTTCCATCGGCTGGCCGCCGCTTTCGGGATCTTTGCCTTCGACGCGCGGATAGCAAGCGACGCATTTTTCGGAAACGCGGGTATTGCCGCGATACATCGTCTTCTTATACGGGCAAGCTTCGACGCACTTGCGATAGCCGCGGCACTCTTTTTGATCGATCAAGACGATGCCGTCTTCGGGGCGTTTATAGATCGCCTTGCGCGGGCATGCGGCCAGGCAGGCAGGATAGCTACAGTGATTGCAGATACGCGCGAGATAGAAGAACCAGGTCTTGTGCTCGGGGAGCGCGGCTCCTTCTTTGTCCAACTGATTGCGCACACCTTTTTTCCCCACGGGATTGTCTTCGAAAATGTTCGGCGAATTCCATTCCTCATCGGTCGGCAGATAGCCGAGCACGCGGGCGCTATCCGGCGTCAGCATATTTTGCGCTTCGAAAATCGTCTTGCCGTCGAACTGGCCGTAAGGCTTTTTCTTGTCGTCCGAAGGTTTGTCTGACCATGATTGATTGCCGGGATTGGCTTTCTCCAGCAGATCGAGAATCTTTGCGTCCCAGAACTGCGGATAACCGCCGTACGGCTTGGTCTCGACGTTGGCCCACCACATATGCTCTTGGCCCTTGCTGAACGTCCAGGTTGACTTGCAGGCCATGGTGCAACTCTGGCAGGCGATGCAGCGGTTGATGTTGAAGACGAAGGCGAATTGGCGGCGCGGGAATGCTTGCGGGTAGGGGTAATTCATCTCCCGGCCGATCTGCCAGTTGTGGACCTTAGGCATTTTCTCGCTCCTCTCGTCTCGCGTTCAAATCGTTCCAGCCGTTCCAGTCGTTCAAGCCCCCTCCTTCATCCTCCCCCGCGTCGCGGGGGAGGAAAGCGATGGGGGTTCAACGTCTTGAACTCTAATGTATATACGTCCCCACACATCCATACACTCGTCGATGATTAGTAAGGTCTCGTTCTCGCCGAGGGCTTGATACGCTCCGTGGGCGCCGCCGTAGAAAGGATTCTTAAAGAGCCAAAGCAACTGCTCGCGGGTATAGCCGAGACGGGCGAATTCTTCGGCGAATACATAGGCCATTTCACGCGTTGCTTCAGCATCAGCCGGCAACAGGACGCCGACTAGTATGTTCGGATCGGTGGGGTCGGGATCTTTAAACGGCATCTCTCTTCTCCCTCATCTCGGGTTCAAATCGTTCAAGTTGTTCCACTGTTGCCCTCACCCTAACCCTCTCCCAGAGGGAGAGGGGAAAGAGTGGATTTTCTCTCCCAGACGGAAATGGACCGATTAGCCCCCCTCTCCCGTTTTGGGAGAGGGAGGGGTGAGGGTCTTATGATTTTACCTTCGTTAAATCTCCCGCCAGATAACGCTTCATCAACTCGCTCTCATTGTCCGGCGTGTAGCCGCTGGTCGCCGGCTTCCAGATGCCTTTGCCGCCCATGCCGCCGTCTTCGGCCTTCGTCACTCGGACCAGGGTTTCTTTTGGTACGGTGTTCACCGCGTGGTTATCCGCCTCACCGCCAAAGATGAAGCTCATGAAGACCTTGGACTTGTGGAAGAGCGTGTCTGTTTGATGCATCGGCATATGCCAATTGCGCGTGATCGACTGCTGCGAGCCGTAGCGCAAATTGGCCTGATAGCCGGTGTTCTCGGATAGCGCCCGCCCATCGGGTCTGGTCTCATGCGCCTTCACGCTTTTTTCCGTGGCGATGAACGGCGCGTGTTTCATCATGACGATGTTGTACGGATAGGCGCGGTTGTAGGTGACGCGCAGCATGAGGCGCGACACCCGATAAAACGGATCGTCCGGCTTGGCGCCGAGATACGGCCGGTCCGCGGGATTCGCGTCCACGTAAACATAGTCGCCGTCGTTGATGTTAAGATCGCGAGCCGCCTGGGGGTTTATGTGCAGTTGATGTTCGCCGACGCAGGGCGCGCGTTTATCCAAGCGGTACGGATCGCCAAAGTTCGAGTCCATCAGCATATGCCAGTCGACATTCGACCAGCCGCTATGGACCCGGTGGCGCGTCTTCGGGGTCAAGCAGTAGAACTGGAAGCCCTTTTCCCAGAGAAAGTTCTTGGTCTGTTTCACCTTGCCCCAGGACATCTTGATGTTGCGGATGGTGCGCTCGTCCCAGTGCTCGGCGTTGGCCGGAATGCCATAGTCCTCCGGCCGCACCAGCGGATTGGAGCTGACGATCACATTGGGCAGATACGGCGTCGCTTCCGGTCCTTCACGATGCACGATGAAATTTTCGCCGTACTCGATCGCTTCAGGCACGTCCGCGTAAGCGTGCATCCGTCCTGTGTCCGTATGGAACGGTTCGCTGTCATGCACCTGTTCATAGAAGGGAATGCGCGGATAGGTGCGGAAGTTTAGCAGGCAGCCGCCCGAAGGGCCGTATTTGCCGGCCATGATATCGGTGAGCTTGTAACCGGCCGTCGTGGTGCAGGTATCGAGCAGGCGCTGGATGTAAATGCCCCGTTTGTCGGCGGCGGCAAAAGCAAAGTGATCGCGGAATCGTTTCTCGCCGGTGACGTTGGCGAGCGCGTTGGCGATGCCGGCGATGATGTCGAGGTCATCTTTGCTGTCGAAGACCGGCGGAATACCCCCTTTCCAAATTTGCAGGAAAGGATTCGAGCAACTCGCAGTGATTTCCAATCCTTCGAATTCGAGCCACGAGTTGGCGGGCAGCGCGAGGTCCGCATACTCGATGGAAGCGGTCATCTGAATGTCCATCGAAACGATCATTTCGACATTCGGGTTGACATTCTTGATCATGCCGTAGGCCCACTTGGCATTGTTGATCAAGTTGACGTTGTTGAAGAGCAGAGCTTTGGTGGGTGTGGGCATATGGCTCTGGCCGGTAAAATTTTTGCGGCCAAACTTCGGCGTGTTCACGATCAAAGCGAGATCACCATGGTTCCAGTAGGCGGGTTCTTCGTCTTTGGTGTAAGCATGGGCATGGATCTCTTTGCCGTGAGCCTTCGGATTAAGGTTGATCTCGAACGGATCCTCCGCCACCCAACCTTTAAAGCCAGGGCCGGTCCACGGGGAACCCTGGAAGAGCGCCGCTTTGTAGTTGCCCGCCCATGTGTGGCAGCCGGCGCCGGGCTGTCCGATATTTCCCGTGAGCATCAACGGCAGATAGGCCGCGCGATTCATCTCAGTGGCGTGGAACCAATGGTTAATGCCTTCGCCCTGATGGATCGCCACAGGTTTCATCGTCGCTATATCTTGAGCGAGCTGCTCGATCATCGCCCTCGGCGCCTGGGTAATTTCGGCCACCGTTTCAAGGTCGTAGTCCTTCAAGTGGTCGTGGTAGAGGGTCCAGAGCGTTGCGACTTCGACCTCCTTACCGTCCACCAATTTAATTTTAAACTTGCCGTCCAAGGCGGGATCCCAGCCTTTTTTTACCATTGATTCGCCGACATCGTCGCGGGTGATGGCCACCGGGCCGTTCTTCTTTGCGTCCCAGATCACGAAATCGCCGAGCTTGGCGTGTTGCTCGGCGGTCAATCCTTGGATTTTCATGGACGGCCCGTCGGCGGCCAGCGTGGTCTTATAATCTGGGAAGATCTCCTGGGCGCGTAGCCGTTTTAGATTATCCGTGCGCACCAGTAGTGGAAAATCGGTGAAGCGCTTGATGAAAGTTTCGTCGTACCATTTCTTGTCGATCATCAGCTTGGTGATCCCGAGCCAAAGCGCTGCATCGGTCTGCGGCCGAATCGGAATCCAGTAGTCGGCTTTGGTCGAAGGCGGGCCGTACTCCGGCGCGATGACGACAATCTTCGCGCCGCGCTCCATGCATTCGATAAACCAGTGCGAGTCCGTGAGCTTGTTCTCGACCAGGTTCTTTCCGTCCATGATGATGAGTTTGGAAAAACGCAGATCGTTGAAATCGCAATCCGAAGCCTGCAGGCCGTGCACCCACGGATGGCCCGGGGCCTGATCCCCATGCCAGGTATAGTTTGAGAAGTTGCGCCCGGCGCGGGCTTTGTCGGGACCGACGCCGCGAATCTTTGCGTCGAGCAGCGCGAGCGAGTTATTGAGGCGATACATGCCATACTTGCCGATGACGCCGAGCAGTCCCATGCCGCCGCGCATTTTCACCGTCCGTGTTCCCGCGCCGCCCGTCTCATCGACCATTTCCGGTTGATAACCTTGTGCCAGGAGAAGTTTTTTCCCTGCTTCCCCGCTGTAACGCGTTGAGATCGCAACCAGCGCTTTAGCGATGGAGTCGAAGGCGTCCGGCCAGGAAATTTGCACGAACTCGTCTTGGCCGCGGGCATCGAACATGTATCTCGTTTTGTTCTCAGGCGTGAGTTCGGGAAAGCCGGCATCGGCCCAGGCCTTCCAACCTTTGCGCACGATCGGGTGACGCAGGCGGTACGGCCCATAGATCACCCGATGAAAGGTATAGCCCTTGGCGCACTGGCGTGGATTCCAATTGACGGTTGCTTTGTTGCCGTAGAGGTCGGCGTAGTTTTGGTAATCGTAGGTGCTGCCCATTCGCGTGACGATGCCGTTGCGAACGTAAGCCCGAACGCGGCACGCATGGGTGTCGTTGGGCGAGCAGACCCAATCAAAAGCGCTATCGTATTTGTATTGGTCGCGGTAAATCTTTTCCCACTCTCGGTTGACCGATCGGGCAAGAGGATTGTCGCCGGCATCTGCCGGTCTAAAATAGTACAAGGATCCGGCGGTGAGTGCCGCTGCGCCGGTGCCGATGCCCATCCACTTGAGGAAGTCGCGGCGGGTTACCCGCATCATCTCTCTGGCTTCATCGTCGTTCATGATCTCGCTCCTGTTCAGTCGCTCGGTCCGTTCAAGTCGTTCCAATCATTCAAATCGTTCGACTGTTGCCCTCACCCTAACCCTCTCCCAGAGGGAGAGGGAATCGATCTGGCTCCCTCGCCCGCTTGCGGGAGAGGGTGGGGGTGAGGGTGCTCCGTTATTTAGCGATCTTCAGATCCTGCCAAATCGTCACCGATTTCTTGCCATCGCGATCTCCTGCGCTACCATTCCAGACGGCAAAGGCGACGGGGACGGTCGAGCCCGGTCGCAGTGCGACGGCTCCTTCACCGGTCGGTGACAGCGTTCGGCGGAACATGACTTCATAGGAACCCTGTCCGTAGACTCCGCGGGCGTCGATCTTTTGTTCGATCCTCGGTCTTGCTCGTAGTGTGCCGAATCCTTGGGCCGCAAGATCTTCGACAGCACTTTTTTGCTGCGGATCGGAGACGATATTGCCAGCGCCCCAGCCGGTGACGAATGTCGGGTCCGATTTTAATGTCAGAGCGTGACGAGACGGTTGTTCGACGGCTGAGCGCATCAAGTTGGGATAGGAATCGATGCCGACATTTGGATAAGCTCTCTCGACGTCCTGATACGCAACA
>DASWHT010000545.1:0-8406 GCA_036398075.1 Binatia bacterium
TGCCTCGCCCACATGACGAATGCCCAGCGCCGTCAAGCAACGCGGCAAGGTTGCGGCTTTGCTCCGTTCCAGGGCATCAAGCAGGTTCTGGGCCGATTTCTCCCCCATGCGCTCCAACCCCGCCAGCTCCGGCTTAGTTAAACTGTAAAGGTCCGCAATGTCTTTGACCAGACCGCGCTCTACCAGCTGGTCGATGAGCTTTTCTCCCAGGCCTTCGATGTCTAGGGCGCCGCGAGAGCCGAAGAACTTGAGGCTCTCTTTAAGTTTCGCCGGACAGGAAATACCGATACAGCGATACGCCGCCTCCCCTTCTTCCCGGTAGACGGCTGAGCCGCAGACCGGGCAGTGCTCGGGCATGGCGAACTTTTTCTCTCCCCCGGTGCGGCGGGCTTCGATGACCTCAACGACGTAGGGGATCACGTCGCCGGCGCGCTCGACGACGACGGTGTCGCCGATGCGGATGTCTTTGCGTTCGATTTCGTCCATATTATGCAGTGATGCGCTCTTTACCGTCACGCCGCCGATGGCCACGGGTTCGAGACTCGCCACCGGTGTGAGGGTGCCCGTACGACCCACTTGCGGCTGGATGTCAATGATCCGCGTGGTTGCCTGGCGCGGCTTGAACTTGTAGGCGATGGCCCAACGCGGCGAGCGGGCGATCTCGCCCAAGCGCCGCTGCAACTCGACGTTGTTCACTTTCACGACCAGGCCATCGATTTCGTAGGGAAGGTCGTCGCGGTTTGCTTCCATCTCATCGCGGTAGGCGAGGATTTCACTGACACCACGGCAAATGCGCGCCAAAGGTACCGGTTTTAGGCCCCAGGCAATGAGCGCGTCACGAATTTCGGCATGGGTTGCGAACTCAGCGCCCGCAACGGCGCCGACACCATGGCAAAAAATATCCAGTGGACGCTTGGCCGTGATGGCCGAATCGAGCTGCTTTAAAGAACCGGCGGCGGCGTTGCGCGGGTTGGCAAAAACCGGTTGCCCTTCCTCCTCGCGCTCGCGGTTCATTTTCTGAAAGGCAGCGCGGGAAAGAAACACTTCGCCGCGCACTTCGAGCCGGTCCGGCCATTTCCGCCTTTCACCGCGCAAGTTTAACGGGATCGAACGGATGGTCTTTAAATTGAGTGTAATGTCCTCGCCGTTTATGCCGTCGCCGCGGGTCGAGCCGACGGCGAACTTGCCGCCCAAATACACCAGCTCCACCGCGACGCCGTCGATTTTCGCCTCCACCGCGTATTCGATGGCCCCGTTATGTTTGAGAAAGCGCCGAATGCGCTCTTCGAACTCCGCCAATTCCTCTTCGTCGTTGGCGTTATGCAGCGACAGCATGGGCAGCGTATGGCGCAAGGTCGTAAATTTCTCAATGGGCGGGGCGCCGACCTTCTGGGCCGGCGAGTCCGGCGCCGCCAGTTCGGGATGCTCCTTTTCCAGTTGCAACAAGCGGCGGAAAAGCCGGTCATATTCCGCGTCGCTGACCAGCGGGTCGTCCAAGACATGGTATTGGTAATTGTGCCGTTCGATTTCCCGGCGCAGTTCGGCTAGCTCTATCGTCAATTCGGCTGGTGGCTTTGTCATGGTTCTAGGTGAGTCGAAAAAAAACCGCTCGCAGTTGTGCGTTTATGCGAAGAGAAGTAACATAATCCTATCGGTGAATGAAGCCGGACCGCCGCTACGTTGACCGTCCATTATGGGTATGTTAACCGTTCTTTCGATGGACCGCCGTTTATTTGGAGCAGCCGCTTTGCTCGCGATCCTATACGGCTGCGCCACAACGACCACTGAAAAACAGTCATCCTCGGATGGTATAATCAACTGGGGAATCGAAGCCCCGCTCGTGCAGGCCGGCAAGACCAAAATTTCCGCCGAGGCCAGGGCGCTCTCCCACTTTATCAAAGGGCAATTGTTGATTCAGGAAGGCGCCTTCGATGATGCCATAAAGGAATTCGAAGCCGCCGCTCAAGCCAGCCCAAACGACGCCTTCCTGCATTTCCGGCTGGCGACCCTCTATTTGCGCAGGGGCGATCTCAAGCGGGCCTTAACGGAAGCCGAAGCCGCCGCCGTCGAAGAGCCGAACAACGTCGAGACCCGACTGTTGCTCGCCGGCCTGTATTCGTCTCATGGTGACACCAAAAACGCGATCCGTCAGTACGACGAGGTCCTCAAAATCGATCCCAAGAATCAAGAAGCGCTGCTTTATCTGGGCGCGTTGTACCTCCAATTGGAAGATTATCCCAGGGCGACGAGGCACCTCGACGAGTTGCTCAAACTCGATGAAAACTCCGCCCTTGGCCATTATTATCTCGGCCGGGTGCGCGCCAAGACCAAGCTTTATCTCGCCGCCGAGCAAAGCTACCGCAAGGCGCTGGAACTCAATCCAAAATCTGAAGCAGTGCTGCTGGATTTAGCGCTGGTTTTCGAACTTGAAGGCAAGGTCGAGGAGGCAATTCAAACTTATCAGCGGTTGCTGCAAGTCAACGCCCAGAACACGTGGGCGAGAAAACGTCTGGGAGAGCTTTACGTCGGCCAGAACAAGCTCGACGACGCCCTCGGGCAGTTCCAGAAACTCCAAAGCGCGGAGGCGGATCCCCGGGAGACCCGGATCAAGATCGGGCTCATTTACTTTGAGAAGGGCGATTACGAGCGCGCAGCGACTGAATTCAACCTGGTTCTCGGCGCCGATCCGAACAATGACCGGGTGCACTACTATTTGGCCGCTACCTACGTGGAGTTAAAGGCGGATGAAAAGGCGCTGGAGCATTTCGGCCGCGTTTCCGAGCAAAGCGACTTGAATTTCGACGCGCGGGTGCAGCAGGCCTCTATCTATGACCGTCGCGACGAAAACCGCAAGGCCATCGATACCTTGCTGGCGGTGCTGCAAAAGAAGAACGACCGCAAAGAGGTCCACGCATTTCTTTCTGCGCTTTACCGTAAAATCAAGGAGTATCCCAAGGCGATTCAGGCCATGGAGCAAGTTATCACGCTGGACCCCAAGAGCGATCAGGCCCATTTCCAACTGGGGGCGCTCTACGACGAGAACAAGAACAAAGAAAAAACCATCGCGAGCATGAGAAAGGCGATCGAGATAAATCCTAAAAATGCCGCGGCGCTCAACTATCTCGGCTATACCTGGGCTGAAATGGGCGAGCGTCTTGATGAAGCGGAGGACCTGATCGTGCGGGCCCTCAAGATAGCGCCCGACGATGGCTTCTTTATCGACAGTTTGGGCTGGGTCTACTACCAGAAGGGCGATTACGCGAGGGCGGTTGAGCAGTTGGAGCGCGCGGTGGAGATCACCGTGGACGATCCGACGATCATCGAGCATCTTGGCGACGCCTATCTAAAAGTCGGCAAACCGGACCGCGCTCTGCCGCGCTACCGCGATGCCCTGAAGAAATCCAAAGAGCACGATCAGATCAAGCGTATCAAAGAAAAGATCCAGCGCGTGGAGAAAAAGATTTGAGCCCGCGCCAGAAGCGTGGGCGGCCGGCCAGGGTGCGAGGCCCCGCCGTGCTGCTCGCGGCGGCGTTGATCGCGCAGGCGGGGTGCTCCACCGTCTCGCCTTCGCCATCGGCGCCTGCGGCTCCCGTCAAAAGCTGGGAAGCGGCGCAAATCATCGATGCCCTCAGCCAGCGCCACGGCCAGGTTCGCTCGATGCGCGCCCTGGCGCGGGTCGACTATTCGGGACCGGACGGAAAACGAACTTTTCAGGAAGCGGTTCACGTCCAGCGGCCGAATCGGTTGCGTCTCGAAACAATATCGATGCTGGGCGCTATTCTGATTGTCACCGTCAACGACAAGGAAATCGTCGGTTATCATCCGCGGGAAGGACTGTTTCTGCGCGGTGAGCGCACCAAGCGAAACTTGTTTCGTTATACGCAGATTCCTTTGGAACTAGAGGAGATCACCATGTTGTTGGTGGGGTTGCCGCCGGTGGACGAAAAATTGGCCTGGCGCCAGGACGGAAGCGGGCTTGTTTTCTCGGCCAACGGACGAAAAAAGGACCTGGTGGCCTTCGAGTCAGAGCAGGCGGTCCCGACCCGGTGGGAACGATTTGACGACGCCGGAGGGGTAGCGTTGAGCGCGCGATTCAGCGATTACAAAACGACGCCGCATGGATTGTTTCCGTTGCGGGTATTTATCGAAGCGCCGCCGCAGGGGAGAAAACTTGACATCCGCTTCGAGGAGCCGGAGCTCAACGCGTCCCTTTCCGCCGATCTGTTTTTCCAGCAAAAACCAGCCCACGCGCAGGAACTGCCCATCGAGGCGCTGGGCGGGTAAACGGCTGGGCTGAACTTTTCCGCGAAAAATATAAGCGGCCGTTATGTGGCTGAAGCACCTGCTGATCATTGTACCGTTGCTGTTTACCCTCGCCCTGGTGCAATCGTTCATTTGGGTTCCGACCTACAACAAACAAGCGGCCGGCAACCCCAACCGGCTGCGCACCTATGTCGAAGCCTCCATCGCGGATGCCAAAATTCTCAATCCTACCTTAAACGCCGATACCGCCAGCAGCGGCATCGTTGCCCTGGTTTTCGACGGGCTGCTCGATTACGACGACAAACTGGCGCTACGCGGGCGGTTGGCAACGGATTGGCAAATCACCGAAGAAGCTTTTCTTCTGGTCAATCCAGGCAAGCGCCTCGCCAACGGCGCCCTGGCCAGCGGCGCGGAGTTGATGGGCCAGATTCAACGCGCCTTCGACAGCGGCAAGTTCCCCGAGTTAAAAGAAAATATCCGGCAAATGCGGCTTTTGCCGGCCGAGAACCGCGTGACCAAGCTTGCGTTGCCCGAAAAGCCGGGCGGTAAGGCAAAAATCACGGAGGTTGAGACTGCCGTTCGACTGCCGGAGCGCGTCGCATTTTTCTTGAACGAAGTCGATCAGGATTTTTTTACCCGCCTCAAGCCGCTTCTCGGCGAGGGCTATTTCGACGCCTTCCCTTACGACAAGCATATTACCGTGAAACAAAACGGACTGCGGGAAAAACTGCGGCCACAGTTTGGTGAAATCCTTCCCGTGGGCGAGCACAATCCGGTGATTCTGTTTAACTTGAGAAAAGGCGTGCGCTTTCACGACGGGAATGAATTCGACGCCCGCGACGTGAAATTTACCTACGACGCGATCATGAATCCCAAAAACCTCTCGCCGCGCACTTCCGATTTCGAACCGATCAAGGAAATTCAGATCCTCGATCCGCACAGGGTCCGGGTTGTTTACAAACGGCTTTTTTCTCCGGCGATCTACGCCTGGGCCATGGGCATCCTGCCCGAGCACCTGCTCAATGACGGGGCGCTGAAAGCAGAGATGGACCGGCGCGGCTTATCCGCTGAGGCGCGTGCCGCCTTCGGCATGCGTGACAGCGATTTCAACCGCCGGCCCATCGGCACCGGCCCCTTTCGATTCGCCGAATGGCAAACCGATGAGTTCATTCACTTGAAACAAAACCAGGACTATTGGGAAGGGCCGCCGGAGTATTCGGATTACTTTTTCCGCATCGTGCCCGACCAACTGACCCAGGAGGTGGAGTTTCGCGCCGGCGCCATTGATTATTACGGCGCCCAACCGCATCAAGTGGCGCGCTACAAACAGGACAAATCCTACCAGTCGTTTTCCAGTCTCGGTTTCGGTTATTCGTATATCGGCTACAACATCCGCAACCCGTTGTTTGCCGATCCTCGGGTCAGACGCGCCTTGGGCATGGCCGTTAACGTCGATGAGATCATCAAGTACCTGCTGTACGGGGAAGGCAAGCAAGTTACCGGTCCATTCCCGCAAAATACCGAGTGGTACAATTCGAACGTGAAGCCGCTGCCGTATGATCCCGAGGGAGCGCGCCGTTTGTTGGCCCAAGCCGGTTGGAAACCCAACGGCGAAGGCTGGCTGGCGAAGGACGGCAAGATTCTCGAGTTCAATCTCATTACCAACAGCGGCAATCCGATCCGCAAAAATATCATGACCATCGTGCAAAATGCGTGGCGCCAAATCGGCGTCAAGTGCAACACGCAGTATTTTGAATGGGCGGTTTTTCTGAAGGATTTTATCAATACGGGTTCCTTTGATGCGACGATTCTTGGCTGGAGCATGGGCATCGATCCGGATATTTACCAGATTTTTCATTCCAGCCAGGCCGGTCCGCAGCAGCTCAATTTCGTCGGCTACAATAACCCCAAGGCCGATGAATTGATTCTACGCATCAGGCGGGAATACGACCGCGAGCGCCAACGCGAACTGACCCACGAGCTGCATCGAGTCATCGCCGAGGACCAACCTTATACATTTCTTTTCGTCGGGCTTTCCACGCGGGTGCTGGATAAAAAAATCGTTATCGTGGAGCGGACGCAGGAGGGTAAAGAGCGCTACGTAAAAATCTTTCCAACTCAGGGCGGGAACATTACCTACTATTTCAATAAATGGCGGAAGCTGGATTTTTCGCCGGATTTTTAAGATGCTGGCCTTCTTGACACGCAGTTTAATGCAGCGGCTCTTGCTCCTGGTAATCATCTCGGTCCTGGCTCACTCCGTCGTGCATCTGGCGCCGGGGGAGCCGAGCCAGGTGGACCCCTCCAACCCGCGCATGAAACCCGAAGACATCGCGCGCATCCGAAGCGCATTTCATCTCGACGATCCGCTCCACCTCCAGTACATTTACTGGATGCGCGACCTGTTCACCGGGGAGCTTAAATCGTTCAAGGATAGCCAGCCCGTGCTGCCGAAGATTTGGCGGCGTTTTCTCAACTCGCTGCCGTTGTTCCTGTGCGCCACATTGATCGTCTGGAGCCTATCGTTCCCCACCGGCATCCACGCCGCGCTCAGGCGCGGATCGATGTACGACCGTTCAACTACGTTCGTGGCGTATACGCTGATTTCTATTCCGGGGTTTTTCTTATCTTATCTTGTGATTCTCTGGGTCGTGGACACATTCAATGTGCCGGTGATCGGCATGAGGACCTTCGGCATGGAAAGCGCCGAAACCATCTATCGCTGGATGGACCGCGTCTGGCACCTCGTGGTGCCCTCGTTGATGTCGGCCATCGGCGGCGTCGCCGTGCTATCGCGCTACGTGCGCTCGCAGATGCTGGAAGTCGTCGGCCATGATTACGTGCGCACCGCTCGGGCCAAGGGCGTGTCCGAGGATCAAGTGATCTACGGACACACCTTGCGTAACGCGCTGCTACCGTTCATCACGATGTTCGGGCTGCTGCTGCCTGGACTCATCGGCGGTTCGGTGATCTTCGAGCAGATTTTCGCCTGGCCGGGACTAGGCCGGCTAGGTTATGAAGCGATCCTCGCCAGAGATTTTCCGGTGATTCTAACTTTGAACTTCATCGCGGCGGTGTTGACCCTCGCCGGTACGCTTTTGTCGGACGTATTATATTCGGCGGCTGATCCGCGCATTCGTTTACAGTGACGAATATGGAAAGCCCCAACCTCTTGGAACCCAGGGAACAAGACGCGCACGTGGCGGCGTCGGCGGGACCGTTGTGGGAATTGTGGAAGCATCTCAAACGCGATCGGCTTGCGCTGACGGGGCTCGCAGTTCTTGTGCTGCTATTGCTTACCGCCTTGGCGGGAAAAGCGCTGACCGAATGGACGCTAGTTCTTGATCCCGCCACCGTCCGCTTGCCTGACAAATTCAGGCCCCCCGTTACCCGCGCCGCCGTAGTGGGCCTCCCTCAGGCGAGCCTGCCGCCGTTCGGGCGTTACTGGCTCGGGTCCGACGAACTCGGGCGCGACGTGCTGGCGCGTATGCTCCAGGGTTCCTTCGTGTCGCTCTCCATAGGCTTTATCGCCGTCGGGATTTCTATCATTATCGGCATCACGCTGGGCGGTGTCGCGGGCTACTACGGCGAATTAAAAATCGGCCCCGTTTCCGTCGATGGTCTCATCATGCGATTTACTGACGTCATGCTCTGTTTCCCGACGTTTTTTCTTATTCTCACCGTTGTTGCGCTGCTGCCGCCAAGCATCTACAACATCATGATCGTGATCGGCTTGACCAGTTGGATGGGCACGGCACGCTTCGTCCGCGCCGAGTTTCTTTCGCTCAAGGAGCAAGATTTCGTTACGGCGGCGAGGGCCCTGGGATTGCCGGAACGGCGCATCATTTTTCGCCACATGATGCCCAACGCCCTCGCACCGGTGTTGGTCTCCGCAAGCATCGGCGTTGCCAGCGCCATTCTCACCGAATCGGCCTTGAGCTTTCTCGGCTTCGGTGTTCAACCGCCTTTCGCCACCTGGGGCAACATCCTTTCGGATGGTAAAGATTTCATTTTCGATGCGCCGTGGCTCTTTTTCATTCCGGGCCTTTCCATTCTCGTCGTCGTGCTGGCTTTTAACCTCGTCGGCGAAGGGTTGCGCGAAGGTCTCGATCCCCGACTGCGGGGCTTGCGCTAGTTCGCGCC
>DASWHT010000546.1:0-5712 GCA_036398075.1 Binatia bacterium
AAGCGGTGCGCCCCATCTTCGAGGTATTCCCAGGTCGCTTCCGTTTCGTCTACATGCGCATCTACGTCTACTCGAAACATGACGCCTCCTCCTCTGCTCTTCTTGGTGATCGGCGGCTCTGATTTTCAAAGTCCGACGATTGCTGAGAACACAGTAACCTTCCGAACATCGTTTATTGCACAGGAAGGGACCTGTCAAGGAGGGAAACGTCGCGGCCCTCTGGCTGCCATTGCCGATTGACGTAATCGAACAGCTGAATATCCTTCTGTGCGCCAGACTATGTGAAAACTCCGTTCATGGTTCGACTCGGCTCACCACGAACGGATGTCAGACATCACAAATCGAGCATTTAGCCGTTCGCCCTGAGCCTCGTCGAAGGGCTCCTAATGAGTTTCCAAACAATCTGAGTTCGTCCGTCTAATCCAGCCAATCTTTCTCTTTGAGTTTTTTGGGGAGGTAGGTTTTGGTCAGGTACTGAAAGTCCTTATTGGCGAGCGAGTCGAGCTCGTACTTGAGACCTATTGAGAGCATCCCCTTGATTTCATTCTGCCACTCCTTTTTCTGAAACCACTTGTACTTCATAAGTTCTTTTGCCCGGTTTATGTCTTTGTCGTTGAGCTTGATGCCGACGTTGCGCGGCAGGCCGTAGCGATCGGGATCGGCGCTGGAGAAGCCGATGAACTTGGCCTTGGGAATGGCCATGCGCTCGCTTTCAAAAGCGAGATTGATCGATCCCTGTTTGACGACCGAGTAGATATAGTAGCCCCAGGGGTCGTTATCGACGAGGACATAAACGGGCAGACTAAATTCTTCGTGCAGCCTGCGCGCCAGGCGCCTGACGCCGCGGGGCGGCTGGCCGTTTCCGGTGAGCAGAATGCAGTTGTATCTGCGCCAGAACTTGTCTTCTGAAAGGCGATTCCACTGGGTGCCTTTTTCGACGAGAAGCACGAAATCCGCCGTGCATTTTGTGAGCTGAATGTATTCAGGCTCGACGATGGAGGGAACCGAATAACCGCCTTTCCCCAGCCTGGTGCAGTCCACACGGTCGCCGTCGTCGACCAATACCAGCGGCCCCACCACGGTGCCGGAGTTCTCAGCGCGCACGTGAAGCTCCTCGCGCAGTGCTTCCAGCGTGACTTCGAGGTCTTCGATGAGCGGGTCCGATTCGTTCTGGTTGTCGAAGGTGTTTTCGTTGGAGTTCCTAATCGTGTGCTTGGTGCGGTAGTAGATCTCCCTGAGAGAAGTGGTTAAATTCGCGCGCTGCAGCTCGGCAAGGGCATCGGCGACAAGCACCGTTTGCATGAACTTCTTGGCCATGCCGACGTTGAAGAACGAGCGCGCCTGCTTCCTACGGCCCATCTCGATGATACCCCGCTTCTCGTTGAACGTGACGTTGGCGAGACTGCGCACGGGAATCGAAAGGGCAGGATCTTTGCTTCGCTGCGCGGCGCTAATGACCACGTCGGCCACGCCGACGAGTTTCTTTTCCACCGCGCCGTTATTTTTTGACTTTTTTCGCGCCATGTTTTTTCCCGATCCTTTGGCTACGTTTTGCGTCTGTTCCAGCCGCATCAAAAGCCAATGTCATTTGCTTGGCGCTCTGCGGCGGTTGAACTTTCGCCGAATTCTTCTTGCCCGTCATTTTAGCCTTGGCAGGCTTCGTAGTCTTGTTAGACATAGCCTTTCCCTTGGGTCGCGCCGGCGCCGCGGCTGTGTCGAGGTCGAGCGGAAGTTCTTCCGAAGGTGCGCCATCGTTCCCCGCATCGCCGGTCATTGCCGGCGCCTCTCCTTCGGTGCCCTCGGCGGTGACGATGATCGAATGCGGAAGCCCTTCCGGGCCACCGCCGTCGTGTCCCAGTAGCTCGTCGGTTTTTTCGCCGCCGGTCCGTTTCATGGCGATCTTTTGCAGCTGCTCTTTGAGTTTTTCCTTGGGCAGCTTTCCACCTTTGAGCCGGTTGCATGCTTCGACGACTTCTTCGATATAGAGTTCGAAAATATTGCGCCGGCGGAACTCGCTCTTGGCCCGCTCGCGTCGTCTCAGAAAGACGCCGAGCCGCCGCCCGCACTCTTGCAGGGCGAGTTTGATTTCTTTTCTGATCTCGTCGTAGTCGGCGATCGCTTCCTTGGACTCACTGGTGAATGGCACCCAGACCGAGGCCATATGGACGAAAATCACCATGGGACCGGCCGGCAGAGCGCCTCTGGATTGCGGAACACCGTAGTTGCGCCAGGTGGTGTCGAGCACGGACTTGAAGGTCGCGCAGGCGGACTGCTGATAGAGCAGCGGTACGCGATTGGCGTAACGAATGACACTGGCTAACTCGTTGTCGTCGTCGTGATTCTCGCCCTCGGCAAGGGGCACCTTGGGCTTTTCCGCTTTACCCGCGGACTGTTCCGGTCCCTTGCCGAAGGCCAAACCGGCCTCGATCACGAATGGGTTGCCGCGATAGACCGCCGGAGGCCGAGTTACCGCGGTGTAGAAATCTCCCTTGATTTGCTTATACAGGCCGTGGAGAATCGCCTTCTCACCGATGGGTGAGATGCAATTGCTCGGCGGCGCCATGATCTTGGTGGACTGGATCACCTTGTAGAGCGTTTCGGCGGCGGCGCCGTGAATATTTCGCGGCCGCGAGTCCGGCGAAATCTTCGCCCCCTTGCAGATTTCGTGAGCGAGCTTGGCAGACACCCGGCTGAAATCGCTCGACAGGAACCCGGAGAGCGAGTGGCTCTTGGTGTCGTGCAGCATCCTCAGCATCATCCCGAACTCGATGCCGTAGGGATGCGGCTTGATTTCACGCGGCTGCGGCGGCAGCTCTTGTATCGTTCGGGGATATTCTTTGGTCTCTCCCTCCGGGGTCTGGTAGACGAGCTTCACATGCGGATTGGCGATGGCAACCTGCTCGAGATACTCGTCCACGGAACCGCGGCCCCTTTGATAGCGTCCCTCTATTTCAAGCGTCACCTGGGTGCCGCGATGGTTCTCCCAATCGATCTTCTTGTTCTCAAAAATCCGCGGCTCATTTTTTTTGGTATCGATCTGGACTTCGAAATAGTGAGCGGGCGATTTCGCGCTCGTGCGCGAGATGATCTGCACCGGCTTCCCCGTCGTCAGTTGCGCATACATGCCGGCGGCCGATATGCCGATTCCCTGCTGCCCGCGGCTCATGCGCAGCCGGTGGAACTTGGACCCGTAGAGAAGCTTGGCGAAAATCGGTGGAATCTGTTGGCGCACGATGCCGGGACCGTAGTCGATCACCGTGATCCGGAAGCGGTTCGCCTGGCTCGGTGCCGGCGCAACGCCGCCGTTAGCAGCGACCTCTAGCTTGACCACAACTTCCGGCAGAATCCCTGCTTCCTCACAGGCGTCGAGGGCATTGTCGACGGCCTCTTTCACGCAGGTGAGCAGCGCTTTTCTCGGATTGTCAAACCCTAATAAGTGGCGGTTCTTGGTAAAGAACTCGGAGACCGAGATGTCGCGCTGGCGCGCTCCCATCTCGGCCGCTGACATGGCCGCCTTCGGTTCGACGGATTGGGGTTCAACCGTCGCGAGGTTGGACTTTGACACAGTCTTAGCCATTTACTTTTTTGTATCTCCCTATTTTAGATTCCGAAGTGCCGATTCGAGAAGGGTGGCATGTGGAATACTTCGGATGCAAAAACTCGCGGGTCAGACTGTGCCAATGCGGCGGTGCACGAATACAAGGGCGGGGCAATTGCCATCGAATGGTTGTGTCTATGATCGCAAATTAGTAATAGGCTTGCCGATTGTTTTTCCCGGCGAACCAACTCTTGCGCTTCGGAAGGCTGATATTTGAACGTATTATATCAGAGACGGCGATCTTTTATACCCTTGAACGGGAACCAAACCGTCTGCTAATAGTTTCTCATTCATGGTTCGAACGATTGGAACTATTTGAACGAATTGAACCTTGCTAAGGCATGCGGCGGGTTTTTTTCATGAGTCGTCGCCCCGAAACGCAAATCTCGCCGGTCATGCGCAAGCTAAGCGCTTACATCGCTTCGGCACTGCGCAGGCCGCTCCCTGCCGCGGTGATCGAAAAGACCAAGCACCACATCCTCGACACCTTCGCCGCAATGATTTCCGGGTCGCGTCTCGCGCCCGGAATCAAAGCGCTCGCCTACGTCAAAACGCTCGGCGGCGTCAAAGAAGCCTGCGTCATCGGCAGTAATGTCATTACCACCGCCGTGAACGCCGCCTTGGCCAACGGCATGCTCGCTCATGCCGACGAGACCGACGATTCACATGCGCCGTCGCTGACTCATCCGGGCTGTGGCATCGTGCCCGCGGCCCTCGCCATGGCCGAGCGGGAACGGCAGAGCGGCATTGCCCTGCTTCGCGCGGTGGCCCTCGGTTACGACGTCGGCTGCCGGTTGACACAAGCCCTCGACGCTTACCAATTCCGAGCGGACGGCCATTCGACGCACAGCTTCGGACCGATGTTCGGAGCCGCCGCGGCGGCCGGGGCGCTGGCGGGCCTGCGCGAGCGCCAGGTCCGCCATATGCTTTCGTTCACCGCGCAGCAAGCGTCGGGTATCTCGTGCTGGATGCGCGATGGGGAGCATGTTGAAAAGGCCTTCGACTTCGGCGGCATGCCGGCTCGCAACGGCGTTACTGCGGCCACGATGGTCGGCCATGGCTTCACCGGTGTCGATGATGTGTTCGCGGGCGAGCGTAACTTCTTTGTGGCCTACGGCCGCAAGCCGGACCCCGACGTGCTGACCCGCGGCCTTGGCGAGGTCTACGAAATCATCAATACCAACATCAAGCGCTGGTCGGTGGGCTCACCGATTCAAGCGCCCCTCGATGCGCTGCGCGATCTCATCCTGGCGCACCAAATCAAAGCGGCGGACGTCGAGAAAGTCGTCGTGCGGGTGGCGCACCAGGCCGCGAACACCGTCGACAACCGCGATATGCCCGACATCTGCATGCAGCACATTTGCGCCGTCATGTTGATCGACGGCAAGGTCACCTTCGAATCGTCGCACGACGAAAACCGCATGCGCGACCGCAAGGTCTTGGCGCTGCGCAGCCGTATCGAGCTCTGCGGCGACGACGCGCTGTCGGCGGCCATGCCGAGCCGCCAGGGAATCGTCGAGGTCAGCCTGCGCGGCGGCCGCGAGCTCAGGCACCATGTCAGGGCCGTCTCCGGCACCGCCGAGAAACCAATGACGCGGGCTGATGTGGACGAAAAGAGCTACGATCTGATGACCACGGTGATCGGCAAGACTCGGGCGCGAAAGCTGTGCGACGCGGTCTGGAAGCTGGAGAAAGTTCGCGATCTGCGCGCCTTGCGCCCGTTATTCCGCGCCTGAATCCGGAAATGATCCTGGTTGCTCGCCGTCTACGAGCCGTTCTCTGTTCCTGTATCAGTCATAGGCTGATCCGCCTTAGGCGAAGCCTCATGCCTACTTTTCGCCGTGCCACTTCGCCATATGACTACGCTCAGTTTCTGATAGCGCTTCGGGCCTGTAGTACTTGTCGTAAAACTCCGTGTCGAGATGGCAAGCTTGAAACCCTGTAACTGTACGGAATGGAGGCATATAGGCCGGAAATCGGCCGTAACGATCATAGATGTAAGAGCAATAAGCGATCGTTGCCTCGGTCGCAGCTTCACTGATGTCGGGAATTTGCCGGGATATATCTAACGGATTGCGCCAGGCGTTGCTGTCACTTCTGGCGCGGAAAACACC
>DASWHT010000547.1:0-3231 GCA_036398075.1 Binatia bacterium
GGAGTGGTGGAGTAAAGTTGTTATGCATTCAGAACTCACCGCTCCAATACTCCTGTACTCCAACACGCCAATTCGCTAAAAGGAGCGTCTCATGATTCTCTCAAAAAATTCCGACGTGAAATCGATTGTCGTCAAAGCCATCGAGGGAAAGCCGATGTACGGCGGCGATCTGCTCGTCAAGCCGTTGATCAAGGGCGACCAGATGACGTTTCTGGAAATCCATTATACGCCGGGCGTCGGCGCGCCGCTCCACGTTCATACGCACGAGTCGCTCGCCTACGTCGTCAAGGGCAGAGTAAAAATGACCGTGGGGCAAGAAGAATACATACTCGGTCCAGGCGATGTCTGCCGCCATCCGGCGGGAGTGCCCCACGGTGTCGAGGGGATCGAAGAATCGGTGGTCGTCGAGATCAAGTCCCCGGCCCCGGATATCGGAAGCTTTTTAGGTATGTGATTTGAGGTGAATCACCGCCGAGAATACATTGTGCGAGTTCTTTTTGGACTACGCGTCATTCCCGTGCAAACGGGAATCCAGACTATTTAGCACACTGGACTCCCGCTTCCGCGGGAGTGACAACTTACCCTTTGCCTAACGATAACGAGTTCAACCATCTCAAAGCGGCACTAAAAGGAGTCTGACTCATGGCAGGCAAAGCAAAGTATCTAATGATCGCCAGCATGGATGTCGATCCGGAGCGTGACACGATTTTCAACGAAGTTTACGACAATGAACATGTGCCGAACCTGATGAAAGTCCCGGGCGTCCTCGGAGTGACCCGTTACAAACGGGAAACCTTGACGATGAACATCGGCGGCGAGCGCAAGACCATCGAGATCCCCAATGAGCCGGTTTACACCGCAATCTATGAGCTCGAGAGTCCCGACGTATTAACCAGTCCGGCCTGGGACAAAGCCATCGAAGAAGGCCGCTGGCCGAGCCAAGTCAGGCCCTACACGAAGAACCGGCGGCATGTATTGCTGAAAGTTATGGAGTAGCCTCGCAGGCTGCTGAGAGAATACCCATCGAGGATTGAAAATAGAGGATGGAGGATAGCGATCTTCGATCTTCCATTCTCGATCCTCGGGCAGTATGCCTAACCTTCATCCCTTAGCCTTCACCCTTTTCAAGATATGCCCGCGTAGCCAGTATCTTGCTAATTTCCTGCCCCGCCGCCTCCGCTCGGGAACTTTCAACATGCTGCTCAAACAGCGGAAACAGCTCCCGTTCTTCCCTTCGGATGTGACGTTCGAGTAAATCACCCAGATCGAAAATCAGTTTACTCACTCCCGTTCCGGCCGCTAGTGCTTTGACTCCTTGCCGTAAAGTTTCGTGGTCGCGCAACAAGTCGTCCAGCAACGCCGCGCTTTCCGGCGCCGCCGCGCGCATCAACGGAAACAAGACTTGCTCTTCGGCGCGAAAGTGTGGAATCAGCTGTTTATCGAAAAACTCACGGAACTCCGCAGCGCGGAGCCGGAGCCCCTCGGCGCCCATTGGCTTCAACTGTCCGAGAGACTGTTTGCGGCAGCGCAGAGCAAGGGCCAAACCGTGATGATGATCGTGGGATAATGGAGTGAGGCTCGGATGGCGCATAGGAAAAACTGGAGTACTGGAATGGTGGAGTATTGGAGTGATGGTTTCTTACCCAGCACTCCAATACTCCATTACGCCAATTATTTTTAGTTTTAAATGACTCCCTTGTTTCGCAGTGACGCCAACGCCGCCGCGTCGTATCCCAGCGAGTTTAGGATTTCGTCGGTGTGCTCGCCCAAAACCGGCGGCGGGCTGTCGATCGAAGGCGGCGTGCGGCTCATGTCGACGGCGTTGCCCACCAGTTTCACCTTGCCCATCTTGGGATGCTCCACTTCGATGGGGAAACCGTAGGTCTTCACCTGCGGATCGGCGAAAACCTCGTCAAGCGTATTGATGGGAGCCGCGGGCACGTCTTTTTCAATCAGCCGCTTCAACCATTCGTCGCGGCGGCCGCTGCGGAAAATCGGCGTTAGCTGCTCGACCAAAAGATCGTAATTTTCCACCCGTCCTTTGCGGTTATTTAGTCGCGCGTCTTGCGCCCATTCGGGCTTGCCGACAACGTCAAAAAGCCCGAGCCAAAATTTATCCGGCGACGACATATGCAGCACGAAAGGCAAACCGTCCCGGTCTTCGAATGCGAAAACACCGGCGGTCGTCGTCCGATGCTTACGCCGCGGCACATGTCCGTTTTCGAAAAAGCGCGCCGCGTTCTCGCTCACGAACGAAACCGAGGCGCGCAGCAGCGACGTTTCCACATGTTGCCCTTCGCCGGTCAACATGCGGTTCATCAACGCCGCCAACACGCCGTAGCAGGCGTACATGCCGGTGAGGTGATCGGAAAATGAGATGCCCATGCCCTGAGGTTTCCCTGGATCGGTCACGAGGCTGAGAATTCCGCTGCGCGCCTGCCCGATGGTGTCGTAGCCGGGCATATTACGATAGGGCCCCCTGGGTCCGAAACCGGAAATGGAGCAATAGACGATTTTCGGATTGATTTCCTTGACCATCTCGTAGCCCAAACCGAATTTCTCCATCACGCCCGGCCGAAAGTTCTGAATCAGCGCGTCGGTATTTTTCGCCAGCTCGAGCACGACGTCTCTTCCCTCTTCGGTGCGAAGATCGAGAGTTACGCTTTTTTTGTTGCGGTTGAGGCTGCAAAAAGTCGCTGCGTAGTTGCGCTCGCCCCAGCCGCGAAACGGATCGCCGCGCTTGGGCTCCTCGATCTTGATGACCTCCGCGCCCATGTCCGCCAGCAACTGAGACGCGAAAGGGCCGGTGACGTAACTCGCCGTCTCTATTATTTTGATTCCTGAAAGAGCGCCGCTCATGAAAACAACCCCGCTTCATTTAACCACAAAGAGCCTAGCGCGGCAAAGCCGCAACCAAAATTGAGCCAGAAGAAAAAAATATTCACCACGAAGGCACGAAGTTCACGAAGGGTTTAGAGTAGGGGACGGTCGCGACCGTCCCCTACTTCGTGTCCTTCGTGCCTTCGTGGTGAGTCCCCTCTTCTCTGCGTCCTTTGCACTACTATACCTGAAAGTTTGCGCGGCGCGCGCAAATGTTTCGATGCGCCAAAGCCAAGAGGGCGGGTTTCAAACCCGCCCCTTGTACAAATTCCTATTCTTTTTTGCGTACTTTGCGTTCTTTGCGGTTAAATGATCCCGTCTTCCGTCCGAGGGCGCGATGAATCGCGCCCC
>DASWHT010000548.1:0-2814 GCA_036398075.1 Binatia bacterium
TAGAGCGCCCCGGGGTTCAAGATATTGTTCGGATCCACCAGTTGTTTGATCTCTTTGACGACATCGTAGAGGCTGCCCAATCGTTGATATGGCAGCGGCCCCTTGGTGCTGAGCGTCGGCGCCGTCCAGACCACGCCCCGCTCGTTGCTGAATTGTTGCACCAGGCCCATCCATTTGCGCAGCTTGGCGACGTCTTCGTCGTCATAGGGATTGTAGAAAACAAAATATTCTTCTTTGATTGCCAGATCCCGGGTAACGTAGCTGTCATGCTGAGGTGAATGCTCGGCATCCCAAAGACCGGATTCTTTCTTGGCCGCTTCATCCAGGTCGTACATTTCCTTCAAGAAGGTCAGCGGGTACATTTTCGAAGTCACGGCGAACATGCCGCTGTGGCGCACCACCGAGCCGCACCAGCCATCGGGACCCATAATATGCCAGTCCGGCCAACCATGCAGTCCATTTTCCTGCGCTCTGGCGCCCATGGATTTTTCGGCGATCTCCGGCACGTCCACGCCGCCCGCGTCATGATAGATGCGCCGCATGCGCTTTTCCTTAAACGCCAGCTCGTCTTCAGCGCGCGCCATCAGCATGGTTTTGAGAAAAAACCAGCCGTCGTCCGGGACCTTGCTCTTGTCGTACAGTCCGTCCTCCATCGGCCAGTGATATTGCCAGCGGTCGGTGAAATGAATGTCGTAGACCACCTCGCCGCGCACGAGCTGCATCAAAGACTCCTGCGCGCTCTGCAACTGATCGCGGCGAAACGCATAACAGTAGTCATGCAGCCACTCGCGCCGTCCCTCGATGGCGCGCAGGCACACTTTGCTGATAATCCCCAGCGACCCGGCGGCCAGGGTGAATAGGCCGAGCAGGTCCGGCAGGTGAATCCATTTTTGAAATGGCCCGAAGGTGGTTCCTTGGTTGGCCAGCGCGCCAATCCGGATCGTCTCTCCGTCGGCGAGAATCACCTCCAGGCCGAGCACCATGTCGGCGATCCAGCCGTAGCGGGTCATGCCGTAACCGATGCCGCCCTTGTTGATCATCGCGCCGATCACCACCGCCGGCCCGTAGGTGCCGAAATTTGGCAGCATCAGCCCATGTTGGCGCAGCGCGTGATGAATCGCGTAAACGCTCGCGCCGCCCTCGGCGATGACATACTGCATCGTCGGATTGACTTCGAGAATTTTGTCCATGCCGAGCATGTCGAGCAGAACTCCGCCCTTGAGCGGCGAGCTGATGCCCATGCCGACGCCGCCTTTGGCGACGATGGGAAGTTTGTGCTCGTTGGCGAACTTGAGAATCTTGGCAACCGAATGATTACCTTGCGCGTCAGAGTCCACGCGCACGATGACGTCCGGCAACGCCCGATAAGCGCCGTAGGCAAGCGTGTGCTGGTAGTTGATCTTGTCTATAGAGTTCGTCGAAACAAAGCGCGGGCCAACGATCTCTTTCAGTTTGGCGACGATCTCATCGAGGGTGAGCATGGGTAAGGCGCTATCAGCATTCAGCGATCGGCCGTCGGTCCAGGACATTTGTCGAAAGCTGACCGCTGATGGCTATCATAATTGCAGATGGCTGCCGCCGGTGATCAAGATATGGCTGCCGGTGAGCATGCTCGCTTCGGCGCCGGCCAAGAAGACGATGGCGCCCGCCACATCCTCGGGGTAGAGATGCTTTTTCAGCGGCCGTGTCTCGCGCACCCGTTCCCTGAATGCCTCGGGCATGATCATCGACGCGTCGGTCAAAGTAAACGCAGGGGTGACGACGTTGACATTGATCCCCAGGGGTCCGAGTTCGATGGCCATGGTGTTCGCCATGGATTCCAAGGCCGCTTTCGCCGCGGCGTAAGCACCCATCTTCGGCAGCGGCTGCTGCGCCAACCGGCTACTGACGACGATGATCTTGCCGGCCTTCTTTTCGACCATGCCCGGCAGGCAGGCCTTCACGCAGAAGTGAAGCGCCGAAAGCTCATGCTCCACCGCTTCGTTGAGCTTCTCCCAAGGCAATTCGTGCAGCGGTCCAACCTGGAATGGAAAATAGGCATTGTTGACAAGGATATCGATGGCGGAGAATTTTTCTTTCGCGGCGGCGGCCATCGCCTCAACCTGGTCGCTCCGCTTTACATCCGCTTGCACGACCATGGCGCGCCCGCCGTCGCTTTCGATTTCTCGCAAAACCCCCAGCGCGGCTTCTTTATTCTGATGGTAATTGACGACCACTGAGGCGCCTGCTTGCGCCAGCCTTTTGGCCGCCGCCGCGCCGATGCCCCGGCTCGCGCCGGTGACGAGCGCAACCTTACCTTCCAGCGTTTTTTTGTTTGGCACGGTCATGAACCGAGATCGGATATCAGATGGCGACTTGATCTTCTGCCGCGCCCTTCTCGTATTTCGCCGCGTTGCTTTTGAAAGAGAGAAATTTCATCTTTACGTACGGGGAGCTGTAGCCGTTTAGAATCCTGTCGATCCTGCCCGGCTTGCCGTAAAACGACTGGAAAGCCCATCCTGTAAGCTCGCCAAGCTTTTGCCGAGTGAGATGCTTTGTCGGCATGACGCAATGCTCGAGGTCATAGAGACTCAGGTTATCGACTTCGATGATGTTATTTTTCACGGCGGTCTTGTAAATCGGTGAGCCCGGGATTGGATTGAGCACCTGGATCATGACGATATCAGGATCGATCTCGTCGACAGCCTTTGCCCGTTGGCGGATTTTGGCCTCGTCATCTTCCCAAAAGCCGTTTAGATAGGTCGAGATCGTCGAAATATCATTCTTGCGCAAGAACTGGACCAGTTCCTTCAGTTCTTTGACGCCGACTTTCAT
>DASWHT010000549.1:0-11713 GCA_036398075.1 Binatia bacterium
AAGCTTACCAGAGCCAGGTTTACAACGAGACCCAGGTTCGGAGGGGGAAAAAGGGGACGCGAACCTTTTCTGTCGCCGTCAACGGGCCTCTTTTGTGCATAGAAAGAATAGTCGAGCGTATTTGTTTGGATCAGCCGCGAACAACACACAGCAGAAAACCTGACGTCGGCGAGATCGTCACCACCGACCGCCAGATCGACCAACTCGTCTATGAATCCGCCCTTCTTGCGAACGCCCGCGCTCTCACACTGCCTTCCGAAGGTGACGCTCACGAACTTTCCGCGCAAATTGGTGAAGCTCTGCCCCGTGCTCGCGGATATAGTTTTTCACGGCTGGCTCTGTCTCAACCGGATAGACAGCGATCATCCGAACCTCGTCAATTAAGCGTTGCTCAAATTCTTTACGCTCTGTTGACGTGAAGAGCTCCAGCTCGGACTCCGCGATCAGGTTTTCCAGCGTCTTTGCTATCGAATCCTGTACGAACCAACCTTTCTTGAGCATGTTTTACCTCGCCTTAGAAAAACCCAACAAAGCCATTGTAAACTGGAAAGCCAGGCAAGTTCAAGAATCCGAGGACTCGGATCGGGATATAAGCGAGGACCTGCCCCGGCATCTTCATAATCGCGTAGTCAGCCCTTTGGGGTAGCCAGATTGGCACCTTCACGACCCGTTGTGCTTCTACTTCAAATATGACAAGCGGATCTGAGCGCCAACGGGCAGGAACCATGTCGATGTAGTAGGCCCAAGCGGCGGACCCATGCCTGCTGTATCTATACAGAGGCCGTTCGCCATTATATCGGGCGCTATACGAGCCGATTCGCTGGAATCGCCTTTACCAATCCTATGGCAACCCGTTACATGAGCCACATCGACCACTCCCCAACGAGAAGATAGCACAGGTGGGCCAAACCAGAAATTAAACAGGCCCGGGCCTGATATTGCCATGCGCCGGTCTAGGTCACCACAGGTCTTGGATGGAGGATGGAAAAGGGGATGGAAAAAGGGTCGGGAGTCTTTATTTGGATTAGCCGCGAACAACCCGTGGCAGAAAACCCGCCTTCAGCGCGAGATCGTCTCCACCGACCGCCAGATCGACCAGCTCATGTACGACCTATGCAGGAACGAGGTCAGATCCGCTCTTGGCTCTTTACGGATGACTGGGGGAAAGGTCATGTCCCGAACCTAATGGTTGTGGTACCGTGGCGTTAATGGGTAAGGAGGCAGATTGATGCAACCCGCAAGAGCAGGCCGTGCTCTCGCGTTGTGAGTGGGGAACGGACGATTACAGCCTGAGGGTAGAGAATTTGCCGAAGGCTCCGCCGCCCAAAAGGCAGATGGATTTGCTATCGTTGGAAACGGATTAACCGTATAGGGGCCGACTTGTGTATCGGACAAAATTTGATGTAGGGGTGAATCTGTGTGTCCGCCCAGATTCGGAGGGCGCACACGCAGGTGCGCCCCTACGGCCCGACCGGATAAAACGCCGGAACAAATACATATATGCCGACAATTAGCGTGTTCTACGGCATCGTGATTCAGATGTTTTGGCGAGATCATGCGCCGCCGCGCTTTCATGCTCTTTACGCCGAGCACGAAGCGCTTATCGACTTGCGAGATTTTCGCGTCATCCGCGGCTCTTTGCCTCGCAGAGCCATGGCGTTAGTATTGGAGTGGGCCGCGGATCATCGCGATGAATTGATGGAGGACTGGAATCTATGCAGCCGAATGCAAACGCCGAAGGCAATCGAACCCCTGAAGTAGAACCGACGATAAAACATACCGTTCCCTGGCGCGTGACGTCCGTGATCGCGTTGCCTGACGCACGCCTGCAAGTGACTTTTGTGGATGGCACTGCCGGCGAAGTTCACATGAAGTCGTTTCTGAGCGATCCAAATGTCGACGGCACCATATTCGAGCCGCTACGCGATCCGGCAATATTCGTCCAGGCCCAAGTCATGCTGGGGGCGGTCCAGTGGCCGAATGGCGCCGACCTTGCACCCGATGCGATGTATGACGCGATCCGCGAACGTGGCGTTTGGGTCTTGGATTGAATCTTGGTTAACCGGGAACGGCTCAAAGAAAAATGAAAAATCACGTCCTCCAACTTACGAAGGCAGAAAAAGCGTGGATTGAGTCTTATCGGAAGGCGCTTGTTGAAAAATATCCAGACTCCGTTCATGAAATGCTGATCTACGGGTCAAAGGCTCGGGGCCAGGCTCAAGCTGAAAGCGATCTGGACGTGCTTTTAATCGTTAAGGATAAGACTGGGCGACTTAAAAGAACGCTGCGGCGAATCGGTTACTTGCTGGCAGCCACTTCGGATGTTTTGCCATCTATCATCGCGTACACCGAAGACGAGTGGGAAAGCCGGAAGAGAAGCGGATCGAGCTTTCGCCAGGCGGTGGAACGCGACGGGGTGCGCGTCGCATGAATCGGAACATGGTCGTGGCGGAGTGGAGCAGGGCGCGCGAGGCGCTCCGAGCGGCGGAGACTTTGACTCGAAATCGTTGCTATGCAGACGGAGTTTCACGAGCCTATTTGCGATCCTTCATGCGGCGAAAGCGGCTCTCCGCCCCGGCGGTGGGAGACTCTACTGGTTGGATGTTTTGGGCGGCTCGGAAGGAGAGCGCGCTACTTAAAAGAGGTGGACGCGGAGGAAGTTACGCTCCGTTTCTGGCAAGAAATTTATGACGAGCAGGGCAAGCTCGTCGAGCTGCATGAAAAATATCCGGTAGATAAGGGGCATCGGAAAGTGTAGGATATAACCATGACGATCTCGAAACAGACCGTAGCAGGCAAGATCGCGGCGTATTTGCGCCATGACATCTCACTTGCGGAACTCGTGAGTTGGGCTGAAGGCGCGTTGATGGAAGGCGACTTCGCTGAAGACGAGGTGAGTACGATTGCCGATGTTGTTGCGCGGTTGGGTGTGGCCGACGTGCGCGCATTCGGTTTGGCGTGGGAGGACTGCGAGCAACTACTGCGGCAACTTGATTACGCGGCCCGCGTTGATATCGTGGCGGCGTGAATAGGTCTCAGACTCTGGTTTTCACTTTTCCGGCATGTCGTTAATGATCATTTCCGACAGCGTAAGCCATCTTTCCAAGTCATACGGCAGCGTTTTCGGGGCGTCGTTCCCGGCAAGCTGTCGTCGAAGTAGAATTTCCGCATTCGACACTACGCCATCAGATTGACTCGGGATAGGGCACCGCCACCAATTGGTCCGCCGCTGATCGAACGTCTTCGTTCCACATTTCCAATAGCTTCTTCGCGATCGGCCCGGGTTTGCCGTCGCCGACCGGTTGTCCGTCCCATTGAATCACCGGCGCGACCTTGATCGAGCTGCCGATCAGCATCATCTCGGCGGCTTGGCGTCCCTCGCTGATAGGAATGTCCTCGATGAGAATTTCCTGCAACTCGCCTCGTTGCGCCAGCCGCCGGGCAAATTCCAGAACTCTTTGGATCGTGATGCCGGATAAAATGGCGTCGAAAGACGGGTGGCGAAACACGTGGTCCTTGGATACAAAGGCAACGTTCATGTTCGAGCTTTCCGCCACCATGCCGCGCTGGTCGATGAAAACGCCGTTGTCGGCGCCGCGGTCCTTGGCTTCCAGGACGACGAGCACATTGGGTAGATAATTCGTCGACTTGATACGGGCGAAGAGCGGCGGTTTGATCGGCACATGACTGGTGATGAGTTTGATCCCTTCGCTGTAATAGCTCTCCGGATACGCTTCTTGCTTGAAGACGATCACGTAGAAGCTGCTGCCGACGCATTCTCCGGGGCCGAGACCGAAACCCCCGGGTCCCGATGACAGCCAGTAGCGCATCGAGCCTTCGCGTTGGCGGCTTGCGGCGGCCGTATCCAAAATGATCTGCCGCAAACGCTCGCGCGGAAACGGCAGGGAAATCCGCGCCCCCACCGCCGAGCGAAGCAAGCGGTCCAAGTGAGGGTCGAGCTGATAGAGCATGCCATGGGTGAGGGTCGCCGTGTCGAATACGGCATGGCCGCGGTGCACCATGTGATCGTCGAGCGGCAGCACCATTATTGCGGGGTCGGTCACTATCCCGCCGAGGACGCTGGAGTACATCGCGTAGAAGTTGCCGGCTTTGGCGTGCACCGCCTGGCGCAACCGGGCGAGAGCATGATCCGAGGAAAGTACCGGCGTTTTCGCGTTTTCAGCCATCGGAAACCCGAAAGATTTCTAGTCTCTAATATCTTGCAAAAACCAGTCGGTAGGAATCTCCTGGCCCAAGCCGCGCCGTTTCGCCTCGCGGACGACGAAGCCGGCGGTAGAAGCGAATTGCAAACCCTGCGTGCCGCTGTTGGCGAAGAAGGTTACCTGGTTTCGATCCGTGCGGCCTTTGAGCTTGCCCGACATAACATCCGTCAATAGCGGGAAGTCCTGGGAAAAGATATCGACCTTCGGATTGGCTATGCGTTTGATTTCTTCCGCATTGCCGGCGACGACTGCGGCTTCGGCGCCGATCCGTATCTGGCCCTCGTCCAGATTCTTGGTCGCCCGGCCCATCTTGATCACCAAATCGGACTTCTTGACGATCTCGGGATTCCATTCATTCGCCTTGACGCAGGTCAGGTGCATGCCCGGCTCGATTAACCCTGGGTCGTTGACGACGACTTGAATAGAGTCGGTGCAGGTGGCGACGATGTCACAGCCGCGCACGGCGTCTTCCGATCGCTCCACCGGAGTAATCTTGATGCCGAGCTTTTGGCTCATCTCATTGGCGTAGGTTTCCCGGTTCTTAGTTGTCGGGCTGTAGATTCTTACATCGCGGATTTTTCTTACCTCATTGAAAGCGAGCAGGTAGGCGCGCGCCATGCCGCCGGCGCCGAAGATACCGATGACTGCGGAGTCTTCGCGTGATAAATACTTCGCGCTCAGTCCGGCGCAGCCGCCGACACGCATATGCTGGATGATACCGTCGTTGATAATGGCGAGGGGTTCGCCGTTGCGCGTGGAGAATACCATGATGAAGCCACAAAAGGTGCCGGGCTTGACGCAATACTTTTCAACCGTCTTGCCTTCCGGCCATTCGAGCATGTCTGACTTCATGCGGATGGCGAAGGTTTCGAAACTGCGCGACGCGCCTTCCATGGTGCCCCAACGGTACATCAGTTTGGGATCGTCGTTGGGGACGAATAAATCGTAACGGCCGCGGTAGGCGGCGCGCTCATGGATGAGATCGCGGTAGCCGGTTTCGAGGGCCTCGATGCAGCCCTTCATGTCGAGGATCTTTTCCACGGTTTGGTTGTTGATTAGTAGCATGGGGCGTTCGGGAAGAGTTCAACGGTTCAATGGTTCAACCGTTCAATGACTCGAATCCGAATTCCGAGTTCAATCTTGAACTTTGAACGTTTGAACCTTGAACCGCCGGCGTGAATCGCCGGCTTTAGCTATCGAGTTCCGGTTTCGGCAGGGCGACGAAGGGCACTCCGTCTTCCGCGAGGTCCTGTGCTTCTCGCGCGGTGGCGGTGCCGTGGATGGGGCGTTCTTCCGCCTTGCCGTTGTGAATCTGCCGCGCTTCCTCGGCGAAGCGCGGGCCCACGTCCTCAAAATTGGCTTTGACGTGATGGTGCACCTGGATCAGCATCTCCTTGAATTCGGCGGGTGACAACGCCGCGGCCGGCGTGGCGGTCTCGGCCTCTGATCGCTCTTTTTTGGGCGGCGCCGGCTCTTGCTTTTTTACGTGCACGGCGCAGGCGTGCGGCACTTTTTCGACTTTCTTGCTCCCACAGGTGGGGCAGGATATCTGTTTTTTGTCGGCCTGCTTCTGATACTCCTCGAAGTTCGGAAACCAACCTTCAAAGCTATGTTTCTTCCGGCAAACCAGATTGTAGATTACCATAGGTATTGACCGTGACCTAATGATTAAGGTCCTTTAGGCGGCTTGTCAAGGGCGGCTGGGGCCTTGGTGCTTATGCCGGGAAGTTTGATGACGCGGAGACTCATGATAAGATCGGCGCTTGATGGCGGAACACCTGGAGCTCAGAATCGCACGCAAGATAGCGGAGGTCCCGCGTGATCGCTGGGACGATCTCGCCGGCGACTGCTCGCCATTTCTACGCTGGGATTGGCTTGACTGCTTCGAGCAGACCGGCTGCGTCAGCGAAGAAACCGGATGGCTGCCGCATCATCTTGTCGTTGAGCGGGGTAAGAACATTATCGCCGCCTGTCCGATGTACTTGAAGCTCCATAGCATGGGCGAATTCGTTTTCGACTGGGAGTGGGCCGACGCGGCCCAGCGCGCCGGCATTCAGTACTATCCCAAAATGCTGGTTGGCGTGCCTTTTACTCCCGTCACCGGTCAGAGGTTTTTAACGGCGGCGGGTGAAGATCGGCGCCAACTGATTCAGTACTTGGGACGAGCCCTGGGCAAAATCGCCGCCGACAACAAAATCTCATCGGTGCACGTAAATTTTTGCGTGGCGGACGAGCGTGAAACCTTGGAAGAAGTAGGATTCGTCCCTCGTTCGGGTATTCAATACCACTGGCAAAACCACAATTTCAGCTCCTTCGATGACTACCTTGGAAGCTTTCGCAGCGAGCGCCGCAACAAAGTCAAGCGCGAGCGGCGCGAAGTGGCGCAACGCGGGATCGCCATTCGGGCATTTGAAGGCCCGGAATTGACTCAGAGCCATCTGCGAACGATGTTCCACCTGTATAGAGGTCATGTCGACCGGCACTATTATGGTCGCCAATATCTCACGGAGGAGTTTTTCAACGAGATCCATCGCCGGTTCGCCGAAAATACTTGCCTCATGCTGGCCGAGCGTGATGGTAAAATCATCGCTGGCACGTTCAATATCCGCGATCACGTCGCCATGTATGGCCGCTACTGGGGCGCCTTCGAAGAGGTTCCCTTCCTTCACTTCAACGTCTGCTACTACTCTGCCATCGAACATTCGATTCAAATGGGGCTCGCGCGCTTTGAGGCCGGCGCCGGGGGCAGCTTCAAGCAGTTGCGCGGGCTCGACCCGGAGCACACGACGAGCGTTCATTTCATCGTCAACGGTAGCTTTCGCCGCGCGGTGGAGCGCTTTTTGACGCAGGAACGCGAAATGATCCGGCACAAACGCGAGCTGTTGCTCGATCAAAGCCAGCTCAAGCGCGATCCGCGCCAGCCGTAGGTTTGGCGGGTTGCGGCGCTTTTCTTGACAGACTGGGTACTTTCCATTAACGTCGGCGCGGAGTGTAGCCGTGAAATTTTCTTGGAAGGACGCCGCTGAGCCGATCGTATTTTTCCTCGCCCTGTTGGTGCTCTGGGAAATTCTCGTCGAAGTGATCAAGGTGCCGGCCTTCATCCTGCCGCCGCCGCGGGATCTCTGGACGGCGTTCATGAAAAAACTGCCGATTTTGGGCCACCATGCGGTGATCACTTTTATCGAAGCGTTCGGTGGTTTTGCTCTGTCGCTGGTGCTAGGAGTGGGTTTCGCCATTTCCGTGGTTTACTCGCGCCATCTGCAGAATACGATCTATCCATTGATCGTCATTCTCTATGCCATGCCCAAAAGCGCGTTCGCGCCGTTGATGGTGATCTGGGTTGGCTACGGTCTATTTTCCAAGATTGCAATTGCCTTTCTCGTCGCGTTTTTTCCCATCGTCGTGAACACGGTCGTTGGCCTCAAGGAAGTCGAGCCCGAGCTGTTAGAATTGGCGCGCGTTAACCGCGGCTCGGCGTACGATATCTTTAAGAAGATTCGCCTGCCCAATTCATTGCCTTATATGTTTGCCGGCATCAAAGTTGCCATCGTTCTTTCGGTCACCGGCGCCATCGTGGCGGAGTTCGTCGCGGCGAACGAGGGACTTGGTTATCTGGTTTTACAAGCCAACTACAGTTTGGACACGGCGTTCGCGCTGGTGATCCTGCTCATTTTGGCCGTGTTGTCGTTGGGGCTTTTCTGGCTGGCGGAGATTTGTCAGAGAAAGTTAGCCCCCTGGAGCGCGGCGGTTCGGGAAGTCGAAGGCTCGTTTTGAAGTAAAGCGGAGGATCCGATGAAATTGCGGCGATCCAGACTCCTGCTCATTCCTTGGGTGTTCGCTACGGCCGCCGTCATGGCGCCGGCTGGGTTCCCGGGTGTCGTCCGCGTGAACGCCGCCGAGCCAACGGCCGTCACCATTCGTCAGGATTTCATCATCGGCGGCAAACACGCGCCTTGGTTCGTGGCGCTGGAGAAAGGTTTCTACGCCAAGCGCGGTTTGGCGGCGACGATTCAAGCCGGCTCGGGCTCGGCGGATACCGTGCGCGCGATCGCCACGGGGAGCGCCGATTTCGGTTTCGCCGATATGTCGACGGCGATTGTCGCCCGGTCGCGAGGGACGCCGGTGGTGACGCTGGCGCAATTAGGTTACGTGCCGACCACGATTATGTGGCGTGAAGACACGAACATAAAGAAGTTAAAAGATCTGGAAGGGAAATCATGGGCCATCAGTCCGGGGCAAGCCCAGTGGTTTTTAATGCCCGCCTATTGCCGCATCAACAAAATCGAATTCAAGGCGATCAAGATTCAGGAAACCGCCGCGCCGCTCCAACCGGCGGCGCTGGTCGCGCGCAGGGCCGATTTTATCGTGATGTATCGAGCGTCCAACGATGAAGTGGCCGAGCTGGCCGCGGCGAAACAAGGAATGAAGCTCAATCGAATCTGGATGAAAGACACGGGGCTGGATATCTATGGGAGCGGCCTGATCGCAAAAGACGAGGACGTCAAACGCCGTCCCGATCTGGTACGAGCTTATGTCGAGGCAACGATGGAAGGGCTGCGTTATACTCGGGACCATCAGGAAGAGTCACTACAGATCCTGCTCAAACACAAACCGGAATTGGACCAGGCCCTGACGACCCTGCAGCTCAAGAATGCGCTGACGGAGGTGTTTTTGCCGTTGGAGTCGATTCAGGTCGGCATGGGGTTCATGAAGCCGGACATCATGGAGAAGACGGTCCGGGTCGTCAACGAGTTCTTCGACGTCGCCCGGAAGGTTGCGGCGAAGGAAGTTTTCTCCAATCAGTTCATCAAGCGGTGACCGAAACCGCGCTCCGCAGAGTCTCGCCGTGCCGCCGCTGATCGCCATCGAAGAAGTCTCACGCGTCTTTACCGGCGGCGCTCGAACGGTGACGGCGCTGGAAAAAGTTTCTTTTGAGATCCAAGCCGGAAATTTCGTCTCCATCGTCGGACCGAGCGGTTGCGGCAAGAGCACTTTATTGAAGATCATTGCCGGGCTCTTGCCGGCTTCGTCGGGCGCGGTCTCAGTCAGCGGGCGGCGGGTCGAACAGCCCTTAGAAAACGTCGGCATGGTGTTTCAAGCCCCCGTGCTGCTCAAGTGGCGCTCGGTGCTCGGCAACGTTCTGTTGCCCGTGGAGTTCGCCAAACTTGACGTTGCGGGCTATGCCGACAAGGCCCGCGGTTTGATCAAGCTAGTCGGTTTAGGGGGGTTCGAGGAGATGTATCCGCACGAGCTTTCCGGCGGCATGCAGCAACGCGCTTCTCTCTGCCGCGCTCTAGTGACGGACCCGCAACTTTTGCTGATGGACGAGCCCTTTGGCGCGCTGGATGCGATGACGCGCGATGAGCTTGACATGGAGCTTCTGCGGATTTGGGAAGAGCGCAAGAAGACCGTCCTATTCGTCACGCACAGCATTCAAGAAGCGGTATTTCTTTCCGATCAGGTGTTTGTCATGTCGGCGCGTCCGGGCAGGCTGTTGGAGACGATTGCTATCGAGCTGCCGCGACCCCGGACAATGGAAATGATGAGCGCGGTAAGATTCGGCGAGTACACGCTCAAAATCCGCGCGCTGCTCGCCGCGGCCGGCGGTACTGCGGGTCCGGTGGTTGGCTCCACCATGTGAAATTCGCTCAACCCTGCGCTATGATGCGACGGTAGGACGCATGGCGATACGCCCCTACTCACCTGAAATCATCCCGGCAAAGACAACCCAAAAATAACCCAATGGCTACCACCCAAGGACTCACATACGCCAAAGCCGGCGTTAGTATCAAAGCCGGCGATGAGCTGGTGCGCCGTATCCGTCCCATCGCCCGCAAAACCATTGTTCCGGGCGTTTTGGCGGGGGTGGGTGGGTTCGGCGCCTTGTTCGAACTCGAAGGCCGCGGCTATAGCGAGCCCGTTCTGGTGTCGTCCACCGATGGTGTCGGCACCAAGCTCAAAATCGCTTTCATGACCGGAATCCATGACACAGTGGGCATCGATCTGGTCGCCATGAGCGTTAACGACATTCTCACCCAGGGCGCCGAGCCGTTCTTCTTCCTCGACTATTTCGTGTGTGGCACGCTAAATGTGAAAATCGCCGAGGCGGTGGTGCGCGGCATCGCCGACGGCTGCCGCCAGGCCGGTTGTGTCTTGATTGGCGGCGAGACCGCCGAGCATCCGGGAGACTTCCCCAGGGGTGAATATGATCTCGCCGGCTTTGCCGTCGGCGTCGTGGAAAGAAAAAAGATGATTGACCCGCGGGCTATCGGTGCCGGCGATATACTCATCGGCCTGCCGTCGAGCGGCCTTCATAGCAACGGTTATTCACTGGCGCGCAAGGTGTTGCTCGATATCGGCGGCATGAAATTAGGCAGGCGCGTGCACGAGCTGGGCCGAAGCTTGGGCGAGGAATTGCTGGAGCCGACGCGCATCTACGCCAACACCATGCGCAAGCTGCTGCGCCGTTTTCCGGTCAAAGGCGCGGCGCATATCACCGGCGGCGGCATCATCGGCAACCTGCCGCGGGTACTGCCGCGCGGCGCCCGGGCCCATATCGAACGCCGTAGCTGGGCGGTGCCGCCCATCTTCGATTTGATTCAAAAGACCGGGAGTGTTTCCCAGGCTGAGATGGACCGCACGTTTAACAATGGTCTCGGCATGATTCTTGTGGTCGCGCGGCGAGAGGCCGATAACATCCTCGGAGCGCTCAGAAAAATGGGCGAGCGATGTTTCGTGATCGGTGCGATCCACAGAGGTGTAAAAGGCGCGAGCATTAGCGTATAGGATCATCCTATGGCGCGACAACTTCCCATTGGCGTGCTGATTTCCGGCGGCGGCACCAATTTGCAAGCGATCATCGATGCTATCGAAGCAAAGCGCTTGGACGCGGCGATCAAGCTCGTGCTCAGCAACAAAGCGGACGCCTATGGACTCGTGCGGGCCAAGAACCACGGGATTGCGACGGAAATCCTCGACCACCGGAATTATCCCAGCCGCGAAAGCTACGACCGGGCCGTCATTGATACACTCCGCGCGCATGGTGTCGAACTGGTCGTCCTGGCCGGCTTCACGCGCCTGCTCTCGCCGGTCTTCGTCAAGGCCTACTCCAACCGCATCATGAACATTCATCCCGCGCTCTTGCCGTCGTTTCCCGGCCTCCACGTGCAAAAGAAAGCCGTGGAGTATGGAGTTCGCTTTTCCGGCTGCACGGTGCATTTCGTCAACGATGAATGCGACGAAGGGCCGATCATCATTCAAGCCGTCGTGCCGGTTTTTGCCGATGATACCGAGGAGAAACTGGCGGCGCGCATTCTCAAAGAGGAACACCGCATCTATCCCCGCGCGATCCAGCTTTACGCGGAAGGAAGGCTGCGGGTTGACGGCCGCAGGGTGATCGTCACCGGCAGCGCCAACGACGAAAACGCGGCTCTCATCCAACCCCTTCTCGACGGATGAAGAAATTCAAGCCTGCCGTCATTTTATTGATC
>DASWHT010000550.1:0-3734 GCA_036398075.1 Binatia bacterium
GCCGTCGAGGCGGAGGGAGTCGAATTGATTCCCACCTATTCCCATCCAGCGGAGACTTTCTGGCGCCAACTCAAGTTCGGCGATTTCGAAGTAGCCGAGATGTCCATGTCATCGTACCTGATCGCCCGCTCGCGGGGCGCCGACATGATCGCGCTGCCGGTTTTTCCGAGCCGGCGTTTGTTTCAAACCGAGCTTTCGTACCACGTTGACTCCGGCATCACCAAACCGGAAGACCTGGCCGACAAACGTTTGGGCGTAGCCGAGTATCAACAGACGGCGGCGCTCTGGATACGCGGCATTCTCGAACATGACTTCGGCGTCTCCCAGTACAAGATTCACTGGTACATGGAACGCAGCGAAGAGATGAGCCACGGCGGCGCCACCGGTTTCAAACCGCCGCCGGGAATCTCTTTCAATCGCATCGCGCCAGACAAGAGCCTGGCATCGACGCTGCTGGAGAACGAAATGGACGTCGCCCATGTCGCCAGCCCTTGGGTGCTGCAGGCCAATACTCTGGATCGTTCCAGCCGCATCGGGGGCAAAGGCGATTGGAGCAAAATTAAACCGCTTTTCCCCGATCGCATGGCCGAAGCTGCGCGCTTTTACAAGAAACATGGCTTTCTACCCGTCAACCACGCCTACATCATCCGGGGCGACGTTTATAAAAAATATCCGTGGCTTGCTTCTAGCCTTTACACCGGCTTCGTCAAAGCCAAGGCGCTTGCCCGCGAGAAAATGCTGGAGCGGATTCCAACCGCGCTTTTCTTCGCACGAGAGTACGCCGCGATGACCCTCGACATGATCGGCGACGATCCATTTCCCTACGGCGTAAAACCCAACATGGCGATGCTCGACACCGTTACCGGCTATTCCCACGAGCAAGGGCTCACGCCCAGAAAGATGAAGGCCGAGGAGTTATTCGCGGCAGAAACTCTCGACCTGTAGCCATGCGTCCAGAAAATATTGAATCGATGGGATCGAGGAGAAGAGCATGCCCAAATTGCGACTAGGTTTCATTTCGGCTTTCAACGAACGCGTCGAACCGCTGATGAGAGGCATCGTCCAAGCCGAGGCGATTGAGATCGTGCCCACTTATTCGCACCCATCGGAGACTTTCTTGCGCCAGCTCAAAAATCAGGAGTTTCCGGTCGGCGAGATGTCGATGTCGTCTTATCTGATCGCCCGCGAGCGCGGCCTGGACATGATCGCGCTGCCGGTTTTTCCCAGCCGTCGGCTGTTTCACACCGAGCTTTCCTATCACACCGACTCCGGAATCAAAAAACCTGAAGACATCGTTGGCAAACGCATTGGCGTCAGCGAATATCAGCAAACCGCGGCGCTCTGGCAGCGCGGCATCCTCGAGCACGACTTCGGCGTGTCGCAGCATAAAGTCCATTGGTTCATGGAGCGCACCGAGGAGCTGAGCCATGGCGGTGTGACCGGCTTCACGCCACCAGAAGGCATTTCGTTCCAGCGCGTGCCGCCGGACAAGAGCCTGGCATCGATGCTGGTGAACAATGAACTGGACATCGCGGCGATCAACAGTCCATGGAACAATTCCCCAAACCAACTCGGCCGCTCGCACCGCATTACCGGCTCGGACGGCGACTGGAGCAAAGTGAAGCTGCTGTTTTCCGACCGTATGGCCGAGGGCAAACGCTTCTTCGACAAGTGGAGTTTTTTACCGGTGAACCATGCCTACACGATTCGCGGCGATATCTATCGAAAACATCCTTGGGTCGCTTTCAACTTGTATAGCGCCTTTGTCAAAGCCAAAGAGCTCTTCAACGCCAAGTTAGTCGATAGCATTCCGTCGGGACTTATCTTCGGCAAAGAATATTTGACCAGGACCCAGGAAATGTTTGGCAGCGATCCTTTCCCGTACGGCATCAAAGCCAATCGGAAGTTGCTGGAAACTCTCATCGACCTTTCCCACGAGCAGGGACTGATCAAGAAGAAGCCTAATATCGAAGAGTTGTTCGCTGAAAGTACATGGGAGCTGTGAGAGAATATTGGAAGGATGGTTTGATGAGATCACCGCTAAAGTTCGCGCTACTGTTGTTTGCACTATTGATTGCATATCTTAGCAGCGCGGAGGGCGCCGCGGCCAAGTCAGTAACCTTCGCTTATAACACCCCTACTTTGAGCGGGACTCTGCCGATTGTCATCGCCCAGGACTTTGGCTTCTTCGCCGCCGAAGGGCTGGAAGTAAAAACGGTCTTTATAAGAGGCGGCCCAACCGCCATGGCCGCGCTCGTGGGCGGCGGCGTCGATTACACCTTCGTTGCCGGAGTAGCCGCGGTTCGGGCCATCGCGCAAAACGCGCCGATGACCATCATCAGTGGAATCCAACCCTATATGGATTACACCCTCATCGGCACCAAGGGGATGACCGGCGTCAACGATCTAAAGGGTAAAATCGTCGGTGTCACCGGTCCCGGCGGTGTGGCGGAGTTTGCGTCAGTCGAAGGTTTGGCCAGGAAAGGATTGGTGCGGGACCGGGATTACAAGATTCTCTACGGCGTGGGCAACAGCCCTGCGCGCGCCCAAGCTCTGGAGACCGGGAAAATCCACGCCTCACCGTTTTCTTTTTTGGAAAGACTGGAGCTCGAGAAAAAAGGCTTCCCGACTCTTTTCGACATCGGAGACGTCATACCGGGTTTTCCTTTTGTCGTGATCGCTTCCAGCAAGCAAAAAATAGAATCCGATCCGGACGGTATCGTTTCGCTGCTGCGCGCCATCAACCGCGGGTTGGATTTTCTCAAAAAGAACCGCGACAAAGTGGCCGAGAGCGTTATTAAAAAGAATACCTTCGGCGATCCGGCTTCGATCCGAAAAGTGATCAACCAGTTCGCCGATCTTTATTCAATTTCAATCACCAGGGAAGATATCGAAGCGCTCATCGCCGCCACGCGGATCGAAGCTGAGGCCAAGAAACTGGGTGGCGCGGAGAAATTTTTCACACGGCAATTTTTAGTGAAAGCCAGCAGCTCGAGCCGGTGATTAAAGAGTTTCGAGTTCCGGGTTTTAAGTTTCGGGTTGCCTCTGCTCCAACTCGAAACCCGAGACACGAAACCCGAAACGTTTCGCAGGTCTGAGAAACTCATCTTGGACATGATCTTAGGAGGTTTGACGATGGCACGTGATTTAGAACTAACCCTGCTGCTGGCCGACTATCATCGCACCCGGCCGCTGCTGAGCGGTGAAGTCACTGCAAAAGGCATCAAGTTCAACCCCCGGCGTGCGGCGACCGGGGAAGCCTGCCTGCGTCCGGTTTACGAAGAGTACGACATCGCCGAGATGTCGATGTCGTGGTACATGATGGCGCGCTGCCGCCGAGAGCCGGTGATCGCGCTGCCGATTTTTCCACTGCGCATGCAAATCCATCCGTATATTTTCTGTTCCTCGGCATCGGGAATCGAGCGCCCCGAGGATCTTAAAGGCAAAAGGATCGGAATGGATGAGTATCGCCTGACCGTAGGCTTATGGGCCAGAGGAATTCTTCAGGAGCACTACGGAGTGAGACCGGAAGAATGCGAGTGGATGACATCGTCGCCCGAGGCGGCGGGATTTCACCCCCCCGCTGGAATTAGAATCACGCTAGGTAACGAGCCCGCCGAAGCGCTGCTACTGCGCGGTGAGCTCGATGCGCTGATTCCGCCGAACATCGTGCCTTCGTTCAGAGCGAAGGATCCCCGTATTCGCCGTGTCTTCAACGATCCACGCACCACCGT
>DASWHT010000551.1:0-4366 GCA_036398075.1 Binatia bacterium
CGACGCCTGGTCGAGCTTGGCTTCGATCTCCGAGCGCTGTCTTTGCAGCTCCTCGGCGGACACCCCTTGTCTGATGGAATTGCGAAACTGCGTGAACTGGCCCTCGAGGAATCGTCCGAAGGCGGCGTCCTTGGCGAACAGCGCCGGCTCGGCCATCTCAAAGCCGTCGAGATAGGCCTCGATCGCTTTCTGGTAGGCCTTTTCCTTTTCGCCCTTGCCGTAAAGCCCTGACGCTTCAGCGAGCAGGCTGCGGGCGATCACCAACGGACCGGCCGGCTTCTTTTCCAAGAGCCCGCGACGGAGATACGCGAGTGCTTGATCGCGTTGGGCCGCCTGAGAAAAATCGTTTTTCACTTTTTCCAGCAGTTGACTATCCGAAGTAGTCGCCAAGGTCGCCACTGAGGTCAACTCCGACACCATTTTTTTCCCCTGAATCAGAGCTTCGCCGGATGCGGCCGATTCTGGCAAGAAGCGCAGGGACATGACGTAAAAAGCGACTTGCCAGCGCTGCTCGTCCGACAAGGCGGCGAAGGAAGCCATGGCCGTATTGTCGATGCCGAACGTGGCGGTGTTATAAGCCTTGAACGGCGAGAGACCGGCCATGAATTCGGCGTCGGTAAAATTGGCCGGCGGCGGCGTCTTCGGATTCATCGACTCGCGGCCGGGTCCGTCTCCTCTGCCGCTTTCGCCGTGGCACTGGGCGCAATTTTCAAGATACAGTTTCCGCCCATCCGACAAGGATGGGAGCTGGCGGGGATGAGGGACGATTCTATAGACGGCGATCAGTTTTTCCTTGGCATCGTTGGCGAGTGCCGCCACAGTTTTTACGTCGCCCTTTTTTTCCACTTGACTGACGAGGGATTTGAGGATCGGTTCAACTTCGGCTTTGTCAGTCTTCTCGATCGCTTTAAGTTGTCGGGTGAGCTCCAGAATACGCTTCGAAAACTCCTGCATCTCGGCATATTCGTCCTGGCTGACGATCTTGCCGTCCTGAACCGCGTTCTGGTAATCGCCGCCCAAGTAGTCCAAAAGGGCGACCAGGCGTCGGGCCTGATCTTGAGCAAAGACGGAGTGCGCCATGCTCAAGACCGTCAAAATGGTCAGTAAATATAGGATGCAACGTCGGCTGAATCGGCCAGAAAACTGGCCGGAGCGGGTTGACGGTCGACGCACGGGAGAGCGGGACAAGTTTAATTTATGCTCTGGAGTTTCCATGATCACGAAGCTTGGGTCGACAGAAGAAAATGCTTTCGTAGCCACGCACTAACGCCATCCATCGCGAGAACGACCACCAGCACCAACAGTAAAACCGTTGCCAACCGACGATAATCGAGACTTTGCAGATAAATCTGGATCACGAAGCCGAGGCCGCCGGCGCCGACAAACCCGAGTATCGACGAGGCGCGGATATTGTACTCGAGCATGAAGAGCACCTGAGCCAGGACCGCGTTGGCCGCTTCCGGGATGATCACAAAGCGCACCAGTTGGAGTTTGGACGCGCCGGTGCTCTTTACGGCCTCGAGGATTTCCGGGTCGGTTCCTTCAAACAAATCAGCGTAGATTTTGGCTAGATACCCGACGGTATAGGCGGCGATCCCGAATGTCCCAGCGAGGGGTCCAAGACCGACGAGAATAACGAAAACAATGGCCCAGAGGAGCACCGGAATGGTGCGAATGCTAGCGGCGACAAAGCGCGCGAAGCCCGACAGCCAGGGTGAGAATAAGCGTCTAGTGCCGAGAATGCTCAAGGGGAACGATGCCATGAATCCCAGGAGCGTGCCCGCGAATGACATTTCCACCGTTTCCCAAAGCGCGGCGCTGGCGGTGGGAAGGATTCCTATATCGGGCGGAATCAACTCCCGTCCAAGGATGCCCAAGTTGCGAAAACCGCGCGCGAGCCGTTCCCAGTCGAAAAATCCTAGGTGGCCGAGTACCGCGAGCAGAAAAAGCGCGGTGGCGATGGGCAAAAGCAGCGTCGATTTCACGGGGTCGGGTCGATTTGTTCAGTTTCGAGTATCTCGTTGCCAATAAACCCACGGACGATTTCGGCGTTCTGCAGAGCGAGCACTTCGTCGCCGAATTGGCGCGCCAGGCCGAATCGGTGCATGCTCATGATAAAAGTGATGTTTTCTTTTTCCGCGGCGCGCCGGATGCGGGCGAGAATCTCGGATGCCAGAGCGAGATCCAAGTCTGAGGCGAATTCATCAGCAACCACCACGCGAGGATGCTGGAGTAGAGTACGCGCGATAGCGACCCGCTGGCGCTCGCCGCCGCTCATGTGAAAGACCTGTTCGGAACTCTTGTGGGCGATGCCCATCATGTCGAGGGCCGCCTGCGCTTTTTCAATTTCATCGCGCGGAAAAAGGCCCAAGAGAGCCTGGCCGTCACCGATCCGGCCCAACGCGCCCATCAAGACGTTATCGAGGGCAGATAAGTTTCGCACCAAACCTAATTGCTGGGGAATATAACCGATGAGCGAACTCAAGCGACGCCGGTCGAGCTCTTGCGTGGGCTGGCCGAAAACGCTCACCCGCCCTTCGTTGGATTTGAGTATTCCGGCCAGTACCCGCAACAGCGTCGTCTTTCCCGTTCCGGAGGGTCCCATGATGACGGTATGTCTGCCCGCCGGAATCGACAGCGAAATATCCCGCAGCACCCAGTTGTGGTTGCGATAAGCAAACCAGATTCGGTCCGCTTGCATGGCGTACGGCGCTTTGCCGTTGTGCGTCACAGGCGCTCCATGTACTTCAGATTGGCGAGCTTAAGAAACTTTTGCAGCGAGCCGAGATGCTCGCTCGCCGTGGTCGGCTTAAAGCCGACGAAGATGCTGGAAATGAAAGTGCGCATGAGGTCGCGATGCTCGGGCGCTCCCAATTTCGTTACGGTCTGGATCACCCGGCCGCGCAGCGGGTCTTTCAATTCTTTGCTCAGCACTACGGCATGCGAGGGAATCGGACCCTGCTGCTCAATGATGCGAGTGCCGGCGAGGACTTCATTGTAAAGTTTCTCGGGCACATCGCCGGCGATTACCGTCGTGTCCACTTGGCCTTGCTTGAGCGCTTGCCAGCACTGGCCGTAACCGCCGCCGAACAGGACTTCCTTAAAGTAGGCCTTGGGATCGGCTTCTTTGCCTTCTCCCGGTTGTAATAAATTCAACTCGATCATGCGGCCGATGGGGGCGACAAAACCGGATGTAGAGATCGGGCTGGGAAAGCACGCGCTCTTGCCCTTCAACGACTGCAAGTCCTTGTACGGCGAGTCGGGGCCGACCACCCAATACGAATAGTAGTAGGGTGCCTCGACTTTTTCTTTACCGTGCAAAACCTGGCGGATCTCCGCCAACGCGACTTCCGCGCCGCCCAGCCGCACAGCCAATTGAGCGGGCCAAGCCGACATAAAAGCCAGGTGCGCGTGGCCGAAACGGAGCGATTCCACCACCGCGGCGTAGCTGCTTGGAACGTAGATTTCGACTTTGGTTTTACCGCCCACGCCTTTTTCAAGGAACTGCTGCAGCGGCTTTGCCTTGTTGAGCATCTCGTCGCTGGCAACCGTCGGCTGAATCGCGATGACGAGCTTGCTCTGGGCCCATGCGGGAGCGAAGGGAACCATGATGAAAAGCAGGCTCAATAGAGATCCCGTGAGGGATAATGGTAGAATCCGATCGTTAGTATTCATGATCAACTCCTTATATAGCTTGATCTATGGCATCCGGTTGGATTATATGATGAGTATAAGCATTCACCCTTGATTCCATATAGAAAAAAAGTTTATACGGTCAAACTTTAAAAGTTTATATATTCGTACTGATGACGATTGTCAAGCCCATACGCAATGCCAAAATATCCCCTGCCACGGAGGATTACCTGCGGACAATTTACGCCCTGGAGGAAGAGATCCAGCCGGTCATCGCCGCGCGGGTCGCCGACGAAATGGGAGTGTCCGCCTCGACAATGGTCAGCACACTGCGCCGCCTAGAGAAGGAGGGCTATCTCAAGGTCGAGCGCCGCAAGGAGATTCGGTTAACGGCCGCAGGAAATAGCGTCGCGGAGAGAATTCTCAGGCGTCATTACTTGATCGAGCGGTTTTTAACCGACTTGCTCGGCCTGGACTGGGTCAAAGCGCACCAGGAAGCGCATCGTCTGGAGCACGCCGTTTCCCAAGAGGTAGAGGAGCGGCTGGCGAAGTTGCTGCACCACCCCTCGACATGCCCTCACGGCAATCCGATCCCAGGGGCCGGCGTATCGAAGTCAGCCAAGTCGACACCGTTGCATCAAGTCCCGGAAGGCAAGGAAGTTGAGCTCGAATATATAACCGAAGGGGGCGAGCGCGACGCCCGCTTGCTGGGCTATCTACAGGACCACAAACT
>DASWHT010000552.1:0-3369 GCA_036398075.1 Binatia bacterium
CCACGCGTCATCGACGCTGCCCGCGCCGTAGCCGGCGACGATCCTGATTGCTTTGTCTTGATAGAACGGCGCCTGGGCGAGCCCGCTGAAGGGCGAAACAAAGACGAGAGCGAGAACGAAAAGGATTCTGTTCATGGCGAACCTCCCGCGTGCGTGATTTGTCGGCGAGGATCATACTCGGATTGCCGCGACGGATACAAGAGAGCGCGCCGTTAAAGTGAGTGAGGCGTTGGTTGTGCGGCGGAGTGGCGGCTGGGGATTAATGATGCCCGTTGTTGCCGTTGAGATGGGCTATGCCGCGTGGTGTAAGAGTGACTTCGGGATTGCGGAGTGTGTCGGTTCGATTGACTTGGATAAGACCGTCAATGAGAGCGTCTTCCCAAATTGTATGTCTGGGGCATGTGCTTTGCCACGCGTTCATGGCGTCGTCATAGGTTCGACGGCGACTTGAGATCCAATCGAGAAACTCTAGCATCAAAAGATCAGCCGATTCCGACATCACGCCTCGCATAATCCATCTAACGGATGAAAATCTCGCGATATTTGCCTCATATTTATGCTCTATTTAGTCAAATTTCAACGTTTAGATTATCGCTCTACCGTGATCGGCTCTTGTGGTTAATCCCTATCCTCAGCGAGATGAAAAAATTCGATAGCGTTGCCGCAGACCATCTTGTACTTCTCGTCTTCCGGCACGCCGGCGAAGTTGCGCGCAATCACGCCCATTGAATCAGGCCAGTCCGATTCTTGGTGTGGAAAGTCGGAGCCCCACATTAAACGTTCGACGCCGATCTTGTAGCGGAGCTCGACTCCGACCCGGTCGAATTGAAAGCCCCAGAGAAAATGCTCGCGGATGTATTCGCTGGGCGGGCGGTTGAGCGGCTTGAAGCCTAGCAGGCGCTCGGCCCAACGGTGATGGCGGTCGTAGCGCACGTCGGACGACTGGAGAAAAAAGGGTAGCCAGCCGATTTGATTTTCGGCGAAGAAGATTTTCAGCTTCGGCAAGCGATCGAAGAGCCCTGATAAGACCCACTGCACCGCCGGGATCGAGCCGTTGCCGCGCACCGGCCCGAAGCGGCCCACCTGGTAAACGAGGTCCTGGTTGAGATTTTTCATGACCTCTTCGGATTCGTTCGGGTATTTGAACAGCGGGCCTTTGCGTTCACCGCTGCGGTCGAGGTCGACATGGACGCTCACGGGAATGTTCAAGTCGAGCGCCGCCGACCAGAAGCGGTCGTCTTCCTCTGAAGGGTAGGCTTTCCCGCTTGGCAGGCCTTGGAGCAAGACGGTCTTGAATCCGGCCTTGGCGCAGTAATCCATTTCAGTGATGACGTCGGCCAGCTCGCACCCCAGCGGCAGGATGCCGACGCCGATAAGCCGCTCCGGATCGACCGCGCAGTACTCTTCCGCGAGCCAGCTGTTGTAAGCCCGGACGATCGCTTTGTAAGCGTCGTTGTCTTCAACGCGCCGCCAGAATTTAGGCCCGCCTTGCTGGGAAGGAAAGAGCACTTCGGCGTCGATACCGTCTCGGTCTTGTTCCTGAATCCGTTGTTGCGGGCTTCCTGTTCCCGGCGTGCCTTCGTATCTCGCGCCGAAAGGCACGTAAGCATCACGGCCCTTGCCACCGTAGAGATCAGCAGCGGCTGCCGGTCGAGAGATTTTGTCGCCGATCGTCCACTTGTCGCTGCCGTCGGGCTGGCGCGCTAATCGCGGCGCCTGGTCGCGAAATTTCCCGGGGACGCGATTGATCCAATGCTTCGAGTCAATTTCCAGGTGCGAGTCTCCAGAAATGTAATGGTACTTCTTCATTACAATTCACTCTCCCGTGTTTGCCTGATTGGAACTGCGAATAGTTTGAGCATTTCCAAGCGTTCAAGCCCTTCATGCCGCTCATTTCGCTTAACTCGTAAGCCAAACTATTCGTGGCGATCTTAACCAAATAAACCAGACCTGCCAAGTGAGGAACCGGTAAACCTGTAGCGTATGCCTCCCGGTCGTAGGGCATGCCCAGTAATTTTGCGTCCATCATCATCAGGCTCGCCGGAAAATAAGAAAATTAGCGATCCGCGTCAACCCAGGAAATCCGGTTGACATGATCGGCCCTTATTCACTACTCTTCAGTCAATCTGGCTGGAGCGGTAAATCGGTCGTCTCGGCTAGCCATAGGTTTGGAGCTATGAAAGTGTATGTCCCCGATTTGCCCCGCAAAGAAATTCGCCTCCGTGTGAACTCGGCATCAAGTAATTGACTTGAGGAGTTGAATCCATGGCGGATTGAACGAGGCTCGTGGAAGGATCTCAAACCGAATTTAAAATCGCGAGGATTTGCCATGCAAATACGAGCGGACAATGTGGGCAGTCTTTTGCGCCCGCCGGAGCTGTTGGCGGCGCGGGCGGCGCTGCGCGAAGGACGCATAGATCATAATCAAGCGCGCGCAGTCGAGGACCGCGCGATTCTTACGGCGCTTGAACTTCAGAAGTCGGTGGGCATTGATATCCTCACTGACGGCGAGTACCGGCGAGATATTTTTACGGCGGACATTACGCAGGCAGTGGCGGGACTCGTGCCGGGCAAACCGACCGTGAGTTTTCAATGGCGTGGGGCCGGCAGCGATCTGGCGAAGGAATCGAGGGAGGGCAACCTGCAGTTTGTCGTTGGCGGCAAGCTTACCAAGAAAGGGCGGCTCACTCCGGATGAGGCGCCGTTTCTCAAGCAGCATGCGCCGGGTCCATTCAAAGTTTGTACGCCGGCGGCGATGCAGCACGCCATCAGCCGATACAAACCGGGAGTAACGGATAAATTTTATCCGACGATTCATGACATGCTGCACGATGTCGCGGCGATCATGCGCGACGAAGTGCAGGCGCTGATCGACGAAGGCGCTTCCTACGTGCAAATGGATGCGCCGTCCTATTCGACGTTCTTCGATCCGCACCGGCGGGAGCTCCTCAAGCAGAGCGGCGTGGATACGGACGCGGCCTTCGATGCCGCCGTCGCGGCGGACAACGCCATGATCCAGGGCATCAAGCGCGGCCCTGAAGTGGTAACGGCGATTCACTTCTGTCGCGGCAACAAACGCAGCTCGTGGGGCGCCGAGGGCGGCTACGAGCCCATTGCGGAGAAGGCTTTTGGCTCGCTCAAGATGGATCGATTTCTCCTGGAATTCGATAGCGACCGCGCCGGTGGTTTCGAGCCGCTGCGCTTCGTGCCCAAAGGCAAGACCGTTGTCTTGGGATTGATCACGACTAAAGCACCGCAATTGGAATCTGAGGAGGAGTTGCTGGGGCGCATCGAGCAAGCTGCGAAGTACGTGCCCACGGAAAATCTTGCCATCAGCACGCAATGTGGTTTCGCCTCGGCCGCCTCTGG
>DASWHT010000553.1:0-7280 GCA_036398075.1 Binatia bacterium
TGAATCGGCGACGAAAAAGGCTAGTGGACCAGGTGGGCAATCAACCAGCGCGTCATTCCACGGACACCGGGCTTTTGTAGGAGCGGGTTTCAACCCGCCCTTTTCCCGAGATTCCGGTCGCGCAAGAATTGGAAGGGACACTTATGAATCATTGGCCGGTTATCTTGCTAGCCGTGCTTGGGCTAGGGATATCACCTGTTTTCGGTCTTCGAGCGGCCGCCCAGTCTGCGGAAGAAATCTGGAAGTCGCTGGAAAAACTGCCGGCCGTGGAGCGTGAAAAGAAACTCGTCGAAGGCGCGCGGAAGGAAGGCGAAATGATCTGGTATACGAACTCCGGGATCGAAAACGCCAACCGCTACATTCAAGCTTTCAAGAAAGTCTATCCTTTTATCAACGCGCATGTGTGGCGCTCGAAGACGCGGCAGGTGGTTCAAAGGGTCGTTGCCGAGGCTAGAGCCGGGCGCCATTTGGTAGACGTCGTGAAACCGTCTACGGACCTCATGCCGGTGCTCCTCGACGCCAAGGTGCTGGGGCGCTACGAGTCGCCGGCGCGGAGCGTTTATCCGGCGCATTCGAAGGGCGAGTTTTACTCGAACATGAACTATGCTTTTCGAATCTTTTCGTACAACCCGCGCAAAGTGGCGCGCAAGGACGTGCCGAAAACCTGGGATGAACTGCTTCAACCGCGCTGGAAGGGCGAGATTCTCTTCGACGAATCCTCCCTGGAGGAAGTCGTTTCGCTGATCGCCGCATGGGGAAAACAAAAAGCGACGGAATATTTCACCCGCCTGAGCCAACAGCAGCTGCTCATTCGCGTGGGCCGCGATACAATCACGCAAATGATGATGGCCGGCGAGGCGCCGCTTGCGGTCACGACATACGGCTATAACAGCGAAAGTTTGAAGGCGCAGAACGCGCCCATCGATTGGGTGGCGCAGGACCTGATCCCGGCGCTCATGTATCCACTGACTATGGCGCGCAACGCCCCCCATCCTTATTCGGCCGCGTTGTTTTACGATTTCCTGTTATCCGAGCAGGGCCAGCAATTGATTGCCCGAGAAGGGCGGGTTGTGGCGCATCCAAAGGTGGAACCGATCTATCCGCGCATGAAGGAGCTGCAGAGTTTGTTGGGTACTTCCCGTGTTCAGCTGAATACCATCGAGCAAAACCACAGGCTCTATAAAGACGGCATCCAGATTCTGGACGAGATCGTCTTGAAGCGACGGCAATCGTAGGGGACGGTGGCGACCGTTCCCTATAAAGAAAAATCCACCAGGGGAGGAAAAATGCACGGCGCCGAAACGTTAGATCACGTCGCTTTTCCAGTGCGCGATTTGCCGCGCGCGGAAAAGTTTTACCTGGAGACCGTCGGCTTGACCTTTCTCACGCAGCGCAAGAACGCCGACGGATCGCCGCGCCACACCTACGTCAAAGCGGGCGAAAACATCGTCGGCTTGACTTTGCCGGGAGTCAGCGTCGCGGCCTCAACGAGCGGCGCGCCGCGTTATGCCGTCGCGATCGCCAACGCGGAGGTATTCGACGCTGCGGTGACGCGAGTCAGGGCGAGCGGCGTGCAATGCGGCGACGTCGAGAATCACTCCGCCGAGTCGCCATTCGTTCAAGCCTTTCAATTTATCGATCCGGATGACAACCACATGGAACTTTGCGTGCGCCGGCGCCCGCTGGCGGAAAGAGATGGCATCAGCCATGTGATTTTTGAAACCGCCGATCTTGCGCGGGCCAAGCGGTTTTATATGGAAGGGCTGGGGCTCAAGCTCGTCGGCGCGGTGCGCGGCGAGACGCTATTCGAGTTTGCCAATCATCAAATGCTCGGCGTGAAGGAGGTAGCGGAGCTTTCAGAGCGCACGAAAAAGAAAGGACGCGCCTGCCACGTTGCGTTCAACGTCAGCCAGGAGGATTTTGACGCAATGCTGGAGTTCATTCCGAAACTCGAGGGCAAATCCCTCGGGGACTTTCGCTCCAGCGATGGTCTCAGGCCACCCGGCGAGCGCAGCATTTATTTCTTCGATCCCGATACGAATTACTTGCAAATCACCGCCGCCGGCAAAGAAGATTGGTCGCTCATGTCGGACGAAGAGAAATGGCAGCGCACGATCGCTAACCGTGCGAAGCAAGGCAGAGGCATATCGAGTTTCGACAAGGGCGTTAAGATCCAGAAGTAAGCGGAACAAGATGAGAAAACACGGCCGCGCACCCTCACCCCTGCCCTCTCCCGCAAGCGGGAGAGGGAGCGAGTTGCGCGACGTGCGCGTTGCGCCAAACATCGAGCTCGCGTGAGAGTCTAAAAGTAGGTGTCTCCGTGGCACTCGAAAAACCGATTATCCCGACTTTTTCACTAGAAGAGCGCGACCGCCGCTGGTCGTTGCTCCGCGCCGAGATGAAAAGAGCAAATCTCGACGCGCTTATCGCTCTGCCCAACGAAGGCCATTGGGACCAGTTTGGCGCGGACACGCGCTACATCACGCAGATCGGCGGGACGCAGACCGAAGTGGGCTGCGTACTCCCGCTTGAAGGCGAGGTCACTGCGGTGGTGCGCGGCGCCAACGAAATCGAATGGTGGGGACTCGCCCAGGAGTGGGTCGAAGACATTCGCCCGTCGCGTCGCTCCTACGGCGAGCCGGTCATCGAACGGTTGAAAGAAATCCGGGCTGAGCGCGTCGGTGTCATCGCGCTCTCGGGCCTGGTCCGCGCTCCCGAAGGCGTCGTGCCCTGGGGAACCTTTGAGAAGATTCGCACCGCGTTGCCCAAAGTCAAATTCGAAAACGCCACGGACCTTATGCAAGAAGTTCGCTCCATGAAAAGCCGGGAAGAAGTTGCATTCATCGAGAAAGCCGCCGAGATCATCGATAAGGCCATCGACGTGTTGATTCAACACTCGAAGCCCGGCGCGCGGGACAACGAATTGATTGCCGAGATGCTGCGTGAAATCGTCCGCCAAGGCGGCGAGCCGATTACAATGATGCTGTTTGGCAGCGGCGGACCCGAGGTGCCCTGGGCGCAGCGGGTGATCACGACGCGCCGGCTCAAACCCGGCGATCTCATCAACACGGAGGTCGAAGCCAAATACGCCGGCTACATTGCCCAGGCGCTGCAGCCAATCTCCCTCGGTCCGCGGCCGAAAGATTTGGCAAAAATCTTCGACGCGACGAAGGTTATCTTTGACGCGATGCTCAAGTTTTTGAAGCCCGGTTTAACCTTCGGCGCGGCCGCGAAATTTTATCAGGACCAGGTGCAGGCCGCCGGCTATGAACCCGACGGCGCGCTCATGCACGGTCGCGGCTTGGGCGAAGACGCGCCGATGCTCTGGGGCGCAAGAAGCGATTTTCCGGAAAAAGACCGGAGACTCAAAGAAGGCCATGTTTTTATTCTGAAACCCGCCGCCCGACAAGGCTTCATGCGCGACTCCATCCGGGCCGGCGACACCGTCGCCATCGAAGCCGGCGGCGCACGCAGACTAGGAAGACGTGAGCTGGCGTTCGTTTCCGTGTAGCGTTGCTTTCGCGCTTCGCCTCGCGGGGCTCAAAATAGGTGGATAAAGCTTGAATGACGTAAGAAAATCATGAAAAAAACCATTTCTTTGAAAATAAACGGTAGCGAGCGCGGCGCTGAGGTGGAAGCGCGGACCACGCTGTTAGACTTGGTTCGCGAGCAGTTTAATCTGACCGGCGCGAAGCTCGGCTGTGACATGCAAGTCTGCGGCGCCTGTACGTTGCTGCTCAACGGCAGGCCGGTAAGCGCCTGTTCGTTTCTCGCCGTCGATGCCGATGGCTGCGACGTGACCACCATCGAGGGTTTGGGCGCCGGCGGCGCGTTGCATCCGCTGCAAGAGGCATTCATGGAGTTCGGCGCGTTGCAGTGCGGTTATTGCACATCCGGTTTTATTCTCACGGCGAAGGCGCTGCTCGACGAATGCCCGCAACCGTCGGAGCAGCAGATTCGCGATTACATGGGGGGAAGTTTCTGCCGCTGCGGCTGTTATCAGGAAATCATGCAGGCGATTAGAAAAGTGGCTGGAAGCTGAGTATAGCAACCTATCCGAACCTTGGCGGCCTTTGCGCCTTTGCGCGAGATAAATCTTCGCTGCTATGAATTCCTCGCGCCAAGACGCCAAGAGCGCAAAGTGAAATACGGGACGAGTCAATGGAACTAGCAGATATCGGGAAAACATTTCGCCGTCTGGATTACGAAACCAAAGTCACGGGCCGGGCGACGTATCTGGCCGACATGCAGGTGCCTGGCATGTGCCACGGCAGGATTTTGCGCAGCCCGTTGCCGCACGCGCGGATCAAAGAGATCGACATCTCAAAAGCGCTAAAAGTCGCCGGCGTCGTCGCCATCATCAGCCGCGACGACATTCTCCATGACGAAGGCATCGAGCCGTATTACGGGCCGGTGTTCAAAGATCAGACCATCGTGGCGGTGGAAAAAGTCCGCCACGTGGGCGATCCGGTGGCCGCCGTTGCGGCGCTGACCGCGGATGCAGCCGATGAAGCGTTGCGGTCAATCGAGGTCGCGTACGAAGAACTGCCGGCGGTGCTCAGTGTCGAGGACGCTCTCAAGAAAAATCCGGTTCTCGTGCACGAGTCCGTGCGCGTCCCCGAGTCCGGTTTCGCCGATCTCGCCGAGCTCAAGCCCATCGACGGCACCAATATCTGCACGCATTTCAAGTTTAACCGCGGCGATGTGCAGCAAGGCTTCGCCCAAGCGGACCACATTTTCGACGATACGTTTACCTTACCGGCGACGCAGCATAGCTTTCTCGAAACCCATGCTTGCATCGCTTCGGTGGAGCCGGGCGGGCGCATCACGGTGTGGGCGACGACGCAGAATCCCTTCGTCGTGCGCACGCAACTGGCAAATATTTTCAAAGTGCCGGTGGCGAGAGTGCGGGTCATCGTGCCGTATCTGGGCGGCGGCTATGGCGGAAAGGTTTACCCCAAGGTCGAGCCGATTACCGTCGCCCTGGCGCTTAAAGCAGGGCGCCCCGTGCGCGTGGTGCTGTCGCGCGAGGAAGTTTTCTACACCATCACCAAACACGCGGCCGCGATCCGCATGAAGACCGGCGTGAAGAACGACGGCACGCTGGTGGCGCGGGAATGCGAGATTCATCTCGACACCGGGGCTTATGCCGAGATCGGACCGCGGGTGGCGAAGAAGTCGGGCTACACTGCCGCCGGCCCGTACAAGATTCCCAACCTCAAGATTGATTCCTATTCCATTTACACGAACAAACCGCCCGCGGGGGCGTTTCGCGGCTTTGGGGTTTCCCAATCGGCATGGGCGGTGGAATCACAAATGGATATCATCGCCGCGGCATTGAAAATCGACCCGCTGGAGCTGCGCAAAAAGAATGGTTACGACGAGGGCGACAGGTTCGTCACCGAAGAGATTTTGCGCGCGGTCGGTCTCAAGGAGTGTCTGGACGAAGTGGCCAAATCGATCGGGTGGGAACCAAAAGAACAGTTCAAGGGTTCAAAAGTTCAAGGTTCAAAGTTCCCGAACATAAGACGGGGTAAAGGACTGGCCTGCATGATCAAGGCGACGATCACGCCGTCTATTTCTTGCGCCGTGGTGAAAATGAACGAGGACGCGAGTCTGTCGATCTATGCCGGCACCGTCGAGATGGGCCAGGGGTCCGAGACGACTTTAGCGCAGATCGCCGGCAAAGAGTTGGGAATTCCTCTGAGTAAAATTCAGGTGTTGGGTGTTGATACGGATGTCGTGCCCTATGATCTGACGACTTCTTCGAGCCGTTCGACTTTCCATATGGGTAAAGCGGTTCAGCTCGCCGCGCAGCATATTCAACAACAGCTAAGACGGATTGTCGCGCAGGAATATGGCGTTGCGGAAGATCAAATCAGTTTCGTCGACGGCAAGATTCGCCTGCCGGAATCCACTTTGAATTATGCCGATGTCATGGTCAAAAGGTTTGGCATGCAAGGTGGAACGTTGATCGGCGAAGGGCAATTGAAGACTTCGGTCAAAAACGAGTCTGGTGAAAAAAGCACGTCGGCTTTCTGGTTTTTGGCCGCCGGCGCGGCGGAAGTCGAAGTCGATACGGAAACCGGCAAGATCAAACTGCTGAAGTATGCGACCGCGGTGGACGTCGGCAAAGCGATCAGCCCGCTCGGTTGCCGCCAGCAGCTCAACGGCGCGGCGATCACCGGCATCGGCCAGGCGCTGTTCGAAGAGATCGCCTACGACAATGGCCAGTTGATCAATGCCAATCTCGTGGATTACGTCTTGCCGTCTCTCGGCGACATGCCGGCGGTGATCGACCCAATCGCCGTCGAAGTGCCGGACAAAAACGGCCCCTTCGGCGCCAAGGGCATCGGTGAGAGCGCGCTGATTCCCGTGGCGCCGGCCATCGCCAATGCGATCTACGACGCCTGCGGCGTGCGGATTAAGGACCTGCCGATCAAGGCTGAGAAGATCTATCTGGCGCTGGAAGATGCCAAAGCAAAAACCTGAGACGTTGAAGAAGCGCGGTAAGATCAGATTGGCGACCGACTACTTCGCTACGCTCATATTGGCAGCGATGGCGCTTTGTTCCTGTCTGACCGCGGAGCTGGAAAAGCAGGCGGAGACTCTCAAGGAGCAAGAAGCGGAGATCGCCCGCCAGCGAAAAGAAATAGAGGCGTTAAGATCCGGCCAGCAGGCCCAAGACAAGAGGCTGCGCGATTGTAACCGCGCTTTTCGCGAATACTTCGAGGGGGCGCAAACCACCGCAGATGGCGATCGCGCCGTCGCGCTTTACCGAGAAGGACTGGCGATTTGCCCCGACGACGAGGTCGCCCATTATGAGCTGGGCAGGCTGCTGGCCGCCCAGGGGCGTTATCCTGAAGCCGAGAAGGAATTTGAATCCGCGCTCAGAATCAACCCGGACTTTACCGACGCCAGAGCCCGGTTAGAGGCACTGCCCAAGAACCGGTGATAGGCGGCCGTTCCATTCGTTCAAGAAGTTCCAATCGTTCCAAACGTTTGGAACGGCTTGAACAACTTGAACGTTTGGAACCCGATTCATCGAATTAAGACCACGATGAAATTCGGAGGATACAAACATGAGAAATTTACTCGCCGTTTTTTACTCGCTGCTGCTGTGCGCGTCTTCGGCCCAAGCGATCGACGAAAAAAAACTCATCGACATGACCTATCCGTTTGCCGCCGATACGCTACACTGGCCCACGGCAAAGCCATTCCATCTGGAAAAAGTACACGAAGGCAGGACGGCGCAAGGCTTCTGGTTCTCGTCTTACAAT
>DASWHT010000554.1:0-6733 GCA_036398075.1 Binatia bacterium
ACCAGCGCGAGAATGGCCGTCGTGCCGCCGGTGAAAAAAATCAACTGCACTTCCAGGCCGTTCTTGGCGAAGATGCCGCTGTCCTTGGCGACCCATGCCGGCAGCTGATCGGCGCTCACGGCGCTATAGCCAACGTTGAGCCGGGTAACCTGGGCAGTGGCGGGGGCGACCCGCAAGCTAGAGACCAGCAAGATTACAAGCGCAAGGTGAAAATAAGCTCGGTTCGACACGAGATAAACCTCCAATACTATTTGCTAATATGAACGAGTTTACCTAAGCAATCCGGCAAAAACAAGAAAGCCCTTGCAGATGCAAGGGCTTTCTTACTGGGAAAATCAGAATTCTCCCGGAGGGTAGAATGTAAAACTGAAAGGACCGTTATTCGGAATATTTCTCCGCCCGGAAGGCTTTGTGGCAATTGCCGCAGGCGCCGCTCACAGCTTTTACCTTCGCATCTACGGCTCCGGCGTCGCCGCTCTTGGCCGCGGCTGCGAGCTCACCAGCCGCTTTGCTCAAGTTCTTGGCGTTGACGCCGAAATCATCCGATTTTTCCCAAATGGCGGCAGTAGCCTTGGTTTTGCCCTTGGTGCTACCCTTGGGGAAGTGCTCGACGATTTTGTCGGCGCTGCCCATGAGATCCTTCGCTTTGGTTTCCACGGTCGCGTAGTCTTTCGACTCGACGGCGCCCTTAATCGCCTTGGCAGCGGCGCTCTGGCCTTTCATCAGTTTCTGTCGCTTCTCAATGACATCGGCCTGCGCGAAAACTTGAGATGCGGCCATGCCCACCATCGACCCAAAAACCGCGGCTAAAAACCATTTTCCTCGAACCATTTTTCGATTTCTCCTTTCATTGTTCTTAAACTTATTACTTCATCTTGTTAACTTTTTTGACTTCGTTCAATAACGTTTCAGTGGAGAGAAGGAATTTTTCCTGCGGGGCGGGGCGGATGTCCTTGAAACGCACGATACCTTCCTTGTCGATAATCACATAGGCGCGCTGCGCATCAAGTCTCTTTTCGTTGAATACACCGTAATTCCTTAGAACGTTGTGGACGACAGTGACGTCACGGCCGCCACTGAGAAGAGGATAGGGAATCTTGAAAAATTCGGCGGCGGCTTTTTGAGTGAACATCGTCGTTGCGGCGATTCCTACGACTTCGGTATTTTCTGCCTGGAACTTTGCATAATTTTCGTCCGTACCGGACGCTTGCAGTTGTTTCATTCAGGTGGGATCATAGTCTCTGCCGTAAAAATTGATTAGAACATTTTTTCCACGCAGGCTGCTAAGCTTGAGTTTCCCTCCCTTGCTGCTGTCCAAGTCAAAGTCGGGAGCCTTTTGTCCCACTTCGACGGCCGGAACGGAAGAAACCGAAAACACGGTCATAAGAGCCCCGATCATTCCGGCCAACATCACATTTCTCACGCGTGCCATACTAAATCTCCTTTCCTAAATCGTTGGAGGGCGGCCCTTTATGCCGTTCATTCGGCATATTGTCAAATAAAATTAGCCGCGCCGTTGCTGTTGGAAATCACTTTGACCGTACTTTGGCATCCCTATGGGTTAAGCCTCTGGTAAATCACGTTGGCGACCCTTAAAAGCTCATCTTTCTGCAACTCTCCGGACAGCGCATAACTTAGACGACGGTCGAGCCAATAAAATACAGCGACCTTTCCTTGTTGGGAATATCGGAAAGCGGTTTCACGCTCCGAGCTGGGATCGGTCTTTACGTACAGTGTCAAGCGCTTGCCGCTTGGCTCCTGGTACATGAACTGCGCCACTGGTCCCTGGTCTCCCGGCAGCAAACGTCCGCCCACGAGTTCGTAGCCAAGATCGGCCAGGTGAGGGACTCTGAGCTTACCGCCTAACCGTTTTGAGAGCCAGTTTACCAGGTGTTCTTCCTGCTCCGCGGTTACCTCCACGGGGTGGCGCACCTCCGGGGTGTAAACCGTATGGGCGAGGGCCGCCTGCCTGGCAAAATCAACGTCCTTTGCCGACCTGCTGGTTATTTCTCCGCGCAGAAACCAACCCAATAGTCCCCCGACAACGATCCAGGCCAGGGCCGCGGCAACGGCTTTTGCCGGGAAGGGCCAGCGACGCGCCGAAGTTTGCCACTTCGCAGGGATAGGTTCAGCGAGCACTGGATCGAAGAACGCATGCAGTATCCGATTTTGCTCCTGGTAAGACCGCACCCGCGCCTGTTCCTGTGGATTGCCGGAGAGAAAAGTTTCCACTTCGCCCCGGCGTTCCTGCGCCAGGCCGCCGTCAACATAATCGTGTATATCAGTTTCTGAGATGGCTGCGCTTTGGGCGGTCATTTGATCACCTTGAGTTGCGCCGCAGAACTGCCTCTGTTCATCATCGAGCGCAGTTGTTCGCGGCCGCGGGACAAACGGGACATGACGGTGCCGATAGGCACGCCGAGGACCCTCGCTGCTTCGTCATAGGACAGCTGTTCTAGCCCAATCAACAATACGACTTCCCTTTGCTCATGGGGCAACCGCTGCAGGAATTTGTTCAGGTCGATTAACTCGAGCTGATTGTCTTGTGCCGGCGAAACCGGCAAATCAACTTCGTTGTGCCCGATGCCTTGACTCGTGCGCCGTCGTCCGGCTTTGAGTTGGTTGACATAAAGATTATGCATGATTGTGAAGAGCCAAGCGCGCAGATCGCTACCCGGACGCCAAAGAGCCATGCGCTTCCAGCCCCTCTCGATGGTATCCTGCACTAGGTCTTCGGCCGAGGTGAAATCTCCGGTCAGCGCCCTTGCGTAGCGCCGCAGTTGCGGAATGTAGGTGATTATGCCGTCAGCATCCGCCACGATCGTCTCGACTCCTCGCTCATTTTGATGCGGGCCGCGCGATCTCGCGAGAAACCTCTTCATGAGCAAACAACCCGCCAACGGAATTTATTCCCAAAACCGGGATTTTATTCGCGCCGCATAGGTTACGGCAACTGCAAGTAAGGCCTCATCCCCGGTAGCTTCAATTCACGACGTCATTCCCGTGAAAACGGGAATCCAGGCCTTTTCTGCTCAATATCTGGATGCCCGCCTGCGCGGGCATGACGATCCCCTCGTTGGCAGTGTAGTCGTTACCTGCGAACTCATTAGTAGCTCGCTGGTTTTAGTAGGAGCAGTGGCCAATGGCGAATTTGTTCTTCGTTGCCGCTGAGTTCGATGTAGTCATGCCTTTGCCATCGCGGCGTTTGGTCACGGAAGTGTTGAGAGAATGGATGACCGGATTGGCCTGACGGGAGGATGAACTTTGACCGAATACTTGGCCCGGTCTCGACAATCATTCTCATGGAGGGACCAACGGTATGTTGATAAGGGTTCGAATGACGGTAGAAGCCCAGATTGATCGTAAAGTTGTCGCCGCCAGAGGGGAAAGGCCCTACCGAGAAAACCGGACGTAGGAAGCCGATCCGGCTGAAAGCGTGATTCAAAGTCAAGGTATGGAGCTTGCCCCACTGCCAGTGAACCGGCTCGGGACCGAGAGATTCCGTGAGTTCGGCGCAGGCGTCGGCCAGGGCCGAGCGCACCAGTTCGCCGCGTGGCCGCTTGGCAAACCACGGCGAGGCCGGGTTACCCAGAATCTTATCGATGGGCATGACGCTCTGATTGATTATTTCGACGTAGGTAACGAAGAACTCTTCGCTCAAAGCTGGAACCAGGAGATTCTTGATAAGCTGGTGATGAAACACATGGAAGATTGTCGATGCGACGCTATCCGTGCCGCAGTGACCGTCCCAACGAAGCAGGTAATCGGCGGCGGCCATGAGATCGCTTCCATCGGCGCGTATTGCCGCCAGCTCGGCGCTGAGGGTCGCGATTAGTTCCTTGGCGTGAAGTGAAACAAGATCGCCCTGCGTGGCGGACATGTTCTTGATTGAGTGGGTCTCGCTTGCCGCGAGCAGTTGGTGGATACGCCGCGCACGATATGGAGGCTCGAAGAATCCCGAAAGATAATGCTCGAAAGCGCCATCCACAATCTGATTATTGGCGTTGGCGATGGCGCCCTCAGAGGGATTGAACAGGCGCGGCAAATCGCGAAAGGGTACAAAACCGCGCCATTCATTTTCGCCGCGCCAACCCTCGCGCGGCAAGACCGATGGCGCGCCGGTCCGTAGTGGAACCTTGCCGGCGAGGCTGTAGCCGATGTTTCCCAGACGGTCGGCATAGACGAAGTTTAAGCTCGGGGCGGATTGATAGGACAGCGCGTCGAGAAATTCGTCCCAGTTACGCGCGTGATTGAGGCGATAGAGACCGCTAAAATCCTGGCTCGCCTCATGGGCGGTCCAGCGCAGGCTCAAAACTTCCGGCCCTGACAGCCGTCCGGCAAAATCGCTGATCACCGGGCCGTGGCGAGTCCAGCGTACGGTTTTCTCGACCAAACCTTTCCGCCTGACGCGGATGCTTTCGCTATGGCGGTCCATCAAAAACCAGCGGCCGTCTATTTGGTAGCGGTCAGGCTCGAACGGATGGATCTTCTCGCAATAAACCTCGACATCGTCGCACAGCGCCGCGGTAACGCCCCAGGTGATCCAACTGTTGTGCCCCGCCTGGATGCCCGGGCAGCCGGGTAAGGTGGCGCCCCAGACCTCGTAGCCATCAATTTGTGATGGCTCGGCGTCAGCTTTCAAATGCATCAAATACCAAACCGATGGCACCATCATGCGCAGGTGCGGATCGTTGCACAGAATCGCGCCGCCAGCATCGGAACGGCTCGGGCCAATCACCCAAGCGTTGCTGCCGTGCGCCGCGGGGTAACAATCGCTAGCGGCAAGCATGCCCGCGGTAAAACGCCAGAGGTGGCGCGTCGATTCCCACATAGCTCGGGTAATCGTAAAGTTGCCGTCGTAACCCAACGGATAAAGGTCGTGAAGCTTTTCCGGCTCGCCGGCGAGCTTGGCCGCTACCGCAATGGCGTTCAGGCGCGTGAACAGCGGCAGTGACAGGAGAAACGCAAAGCCTTTGCCGATCGTGAGCGTGTCCTCGGGCCGCCACGGATCGGGCATATAATGCAGCAACCGAAACTCCAACGGCAAACGTTTACCGCATTGCTCGATGAATCTATTAACGCCGTCGCTATAGGCTTCAAGCCGCCGCCGGTCCTGTTCGCTAAGCATGCCGGCGGACGCGAGCGCGGCGCGGCGGATGCCGATTAGGCGCATGAAATAATCGGCGTCGACGCTATCGCAGCCGCGAAATTGGCTGGTGAGTTCTTGCCACGGAACGGCAAACTGCCCGAGGATCTCGGCCAGGCGTCCCGAGAGAAAGCGCCGGTTAAGATCCATCTGCCAGAGCCTCTCTTGAGCATGCAGGTAGCCTTGCGCGAAAAATAGATCCTGTTCATTTGCCGCGAAAACATGGGGAATGCCTTCGCTTTGCCAGAAGACACTCACATGTTTTTCCAGCCCCCGAAGAGCGAATTCGCCGCGGTATCGCGGCAGCGAAGGTTTGGCGAGATGGCGAAGATACGGGCGGAGCAGGGCCGAAAGGACTCTAGCAGGCTGCTGAAAAAGACTCATAGGGATTGGAGTACTGGAGAATTGGAGTGGTGGAGTAATGGGTTTCAGACTCAACGCCCCAACACTCCATTACTCCAATACTCCACTTCGTTTGCGCGCCTCGCCTCTGAGATCTTTTGAGCAGCCTGCAAAGTGGTATTCAGCACGCCGCTAAAGAATCGTTTTAACCGACGGGCGGTCTTTCATTCTCTGCAGATACTTGCCCAGGCGGGGCAGCGAGGGATCCGGTAACACGCCAAAACCTTCAAGCCGCGTAAAGCGCGGGATCAAGTCGGCGTCAACCAGGGAAAAATTACCCATCAGATACTCTTTATCACCGAGTTCTTGTTCCAGGCGCTGGAGCCGTTTCTTGATATCCTCTTTTGCCGCATTGAGGGTCTCCTGGTTGCGCTCCTTTTCGTCTTTCGTCATTTCCATGCGCAACTTTGTATACGCCGAGTCCATTTGCGTCAGCCCGAAATCGACCAGGATGCGGGCTTTCGCGCGTGCCCCAGGATCAGTGGGCATGAGCCGCGTCGCCGGATACTTTTCATCCAGATATTCATTGATGATGCAGCTTTCGTAAAGAACGTCGTCGCCATCGGCGATGGCCGGCACCTTGCCGTAGGGATTGATCCTAAGATAATCGGGGGTTTTTTGTTCCCCGGCGCGCAGATCGACGTTTACGGTCTCGTAGGGGATCTTCTTTTCCTCCAAGACGACCTTTACGCGCTGGCAGTTGGGCGACGATTTGAAATCATAAAGCTTTAACATCTGTGTTCTCCCTTCACGTGATTTTATTGGCTGCCTATAATTTTTACACTAAGTAGCGAGAAAAAGGCAAAGGCAAGAGGCGTGAAAAAACGGCTTGATCTGACACTGGAATGGTGTTAAGCGCATTACTCAAATTGACGAAAGGGCTAACGCGGTGACGGCTGAAGAGGCAGCTAAGACAATCGTCGGCGCTTTAAGGGAGGCGGGCATCAATCTCGTCGCCACGCTGCCGGATATCAATCTGGCCGATCTGCTGCGCGAAGTGGACGAGGACGCAGGGGTGTTGCATGTGCCGCTGTGCCGCGAGGAAGAAGGCATCGGCATCTGCGCCGGTGCCTATCTCGTGGGTAAAAGATGCGCGGCGATCATGCAGAACGGCGGTTTTTTCAATAGCAACAACGCCATCATAAGCACGTTACTGCAATACCAGATACCGCTGTTGCTGTTGAT
>DASWHT010000555.1:0-2394 GCA_036398075.1 Binatia bacterium
GTTCGGCGCCAAGGGTCTAGGCGAGTTGAACATGGACCCCACCGCCGCCGTGATCAGCAACGCTATCTTCGACGCGGTGGGGGTGAGAATAAAAACCTTGCCGATTACGCCTGAAAAAATTCTCGCGGCGCTGAACGAACAAAAAAAGGACGGTTAACCTTGACCTGCGACCCAACATTTCATTTCCCTCTCCCGCGAGCGGGAGAGGGCGAGGGTGAGGGCACGATCAAGGCACACCACCCTCACCTTTATCCTCTCCCTCCGATGGAGGGCGAGGAAATTTTCGGAGACATCCGCCGAAAGATAAAACGCAGCAAACTGCTCACCGCTAACCGCTTACTGCGTACTCGAAGACAATGATCAAGTTCGATTATTTGCAACCCAAGACGCTGAAAGGCGCTCTCGGACTCCTGGAAAAACATGGCGATCAAGCGCGCGTCATCGCCGGCGGAACATCCTTGCTGATCATGATGCGCCAACGCTTGTTGATGCCGAAAGTCGTCATAAGCCTCGCCGATATTCCGAAATTCGACCGCATTACTTACAGCGCGAAGAACGGCCTCACAATCGGCGCCGGGGCGCGCCACCGCGATATCGAACTTTCGCCGGCCGTCAAACAGCACTATCCCCTGCTGCACGAAACCTTTCATAAGGTCGCACAGCCGAGAATCCGCAATATGGGCACCATCGGCGGCAATCTCGCCGCCGGCGATCCGTTGACCGATCCCGGCGCGAGCCTGATCGCCCTAGATGCCGAAGTCGTGCTGGCGAGCCGAACCGGGCAACGGGTCCTGAAACTGGACGAATTTTTCGTCGATTATTATCAAACCGCCCTTAATCCCGGCGAACTGTTATCCGAGATTCGCGTGCCGCCGCCCAGCCGTCCGCTTTGGGCGCATATCAAGTTCACGCCGCGCAGCGTTGAAGATTTCGCCACCGTCGGCGTGGCCTTGACGATGCGCTTGAAGAACAGCGTCTGTGACGATATCCGTCTCGGTCTCAATTCCGTCGCATCGACCATCGTCCACGCCACCCGGGCCGAAAATATTCTGCGCGGCCAGGAAATAACCGATGGCAAGCTCCAGGAAATGGGTGAAGTGGCGGCCACGGAAGTCGATCCCATAGACGACAACCGCGGCTCGGCCGACTACAAGCGCGAAATGGTCAAAGTCCTGGTCCGCCGGGCCGCCGAGGAAGCTTTGCGGCGGGTCAGCTAGTGTACTGTCTCAAAATTTCGGTCACATAACCGGAAGGCCCTCTGTCGTCATTTCCGCGAAAGCGGAAATCCAGATTCAATCAGATTCCTGGATTCCGGGTCGCGCTAGCGCTCGCTAGCTTGCCCGGAATGACGATTGAATTATGTAGCAACTACTGAGTCAGCACACTGCACGCTCTACATCTGCACGCATCCCTATGCGTTCATTCTCCCAAGAGTTTTTTGAGCCGCTGGACAACTTCAGGCGGCTGGGCGATCACCTCTTTGGCCAGCGCTTCAATCTCCTCGCCTGCGACGGGTTCGACCGGCCATCCCATTTTTTTTGCCTCTGCCAAAAACTCTGTATCTTTGAGTGTTCTATTCCACGCCTCACGCAAGATTCTTAATCGCTCGGTAGGGACTCCAGGAGGAGTCACTAGGGCATATTGCGCCATGCATAATCTAACCCAGTGAAGGTTCGTTGCGCCATTTGAAAATCCAACCCTCCTAAGACGCATGATGCAGACGAGAAGGAGGGAGTGATAGAGGAATTTGATATGGCGCGACAATTCAAGCTAAGGCCAAGTTGACACAATTGCACGTTATCTAATACTGTACCTCAGCAAAACAGGAGGGAAGCCGTGTTGGGCCCGTCCAGTGGGCACGCCGAGTTCCTCAAGGGGACTTGCGCCGGGAAGCAGGCAGGGAATATGAGTTCACTGCGACGAACCCGCAAAAACAAGTTCTTATCACTACTAAACTGAGAACTTCCACGATAGCCATGGAAAAAAAGGGGGACGGAGTGGAGCAGTGACGAACAATAGACCTGAAACCGCCAGGACGCCAGACGCGTCAGGAAAACACAGCATCGCCAGTGGTCACCTGGTCTCGCCTTTCACCTGTTACTATGGCGGCCCGGAACGCGTTCTTCCCCCGTCCTCACAGTGATCGAAATCAGCGAGCGTGTAGAGGTGCCAGCGGCGCCGCGGATCGTGTGGGACGTGCTGTCGGACCCGCGCGCCGTGGTCGACTGCGTGCCGGGGGTGAAACTGGGCGATCGGCTGGAGGACGGCTCGTACGATGCGACCGTGACGGTGAAGTTCGGACCGGCCAAAGTGACTTTTCGCGCGAAGGTCGCGCTGGAGCTGGATGGCACAGCGATGATCGGGCACGTATCCTCGCGCGGCAGGGACGACCAG
>DASWHT010000556.1:0-4348 GCA_036398075.1 Binatia bacterium
GCATGGTTCGAGGTGGAAAGAGCGGTAGCTATTCAAATGCGTCCCGGTGACGTGACAGATAATTCCGAGGATCGGAAAGTTGTGGCTCACGACGACCACCGTTTCACGTTTCTCGTGACGGTCCACGATGCGGTTCAAACCTTCCCAGGCGCGTCGTTGAACATCTATTAATCTCTCGCCCCCCGGCACCTGAAGTTCAGCCGGCTCGGTGCGCCACCTCTGGATGAAATCGGGATATTGCTCTTTGATTTCGTTGAACGTCAGCCCCTCGAGGGCGCCGTGATCGAGCTCGCGCACGTCGTTTTCGATCCGCACTGGCAGGCCGTGCGGCCGGCTGATGAATTGCGCGGTGCGCCTGGCGCGAATTAGGCCGCTCGAATAAACGGCGCTCAGATTCTCCTGGCTAAGGTTAGCGGCAACTTCCTCGGCTTGGCGTTCACCGGCTTCGCTGAGCGATCGATCCGAGGAACCCTGGCAACGGCCCTGAAGATTCCAGTCGGTGGCGCCATGTCGAACGAGAACGACCTCCAACGTTGTTCCTCGCGCTTCCGGACTAGCTTTCTCCGACGCCAAGGTTTTGCATCCTGATATCGGCCTTTGCTTTAAGTCCGTCGATGAATTTTTTTACCACGCGCTGTTGGGCTTCCGAGAGGGTTTGCTTTTTGATCGTATCTTTTTCTTGTTCGAAGCGGGTCATATCGGCCGGCTCGCTGGATTTGAAGGCGATGATATACGCGGCATCCTTTTGCTTGTAAACCTTATCGGCAATCGGGTTTTGCGCGGATACAGGAATTCCACGCGTCATCGAATCTTGCAATTCACCGATCTTCGGCAACTGCCCGGCGCCGCGCACAAACAATCCCGTTTCGTCCAGTTTCAAGCCGTTTTGCTCGGCGAGGCGCGCGATGTTTTTCTCCTTCCTGAGTTGTTCCAAAAGGGAATTTGCTTTATGCGCGAGCAAGTCCTGGGCTTTACTACCGGCAATGTTCTGTTCGATTTTTGGCCTGATCTCTGCCAACGGCGGCACGGCCGCCTCTTTTTTCTGTTTCAGCCGCAGCAAATAATACGCTGCGTTGCCTTCGACGATGGGGCTGATTCCTTTGGCGTCCAAGGCAAAGGCGTTCTTGTAAAACTCCTGGTTTTGACCGATTTCCGGGAGCACTTCGCCATTGGCAAACAGGCGCGTTACGTTGACGCTGCTGGCGCTCTCCCCCGCCAGCTTGGCAAAATCCACCCCCGATAATGCTTTCTCGCGATCGCGGTCGGCGGCCGCGGCGGCGGCCCGTTTCGCTTTTTCCGCGGTTAGCGTCTTTGTGATCTCCGCGCCGGCTTCCTTCACGCTTTCGGTTTTTGCTTCTTTGAGGTCTTCGACCTTGACGATTTGCAGACCGCCGGGCGCGTCCACCGCGTCGCTGACCTGGCCTTTGGCAAGGCTGAAGACGGTTTTTTCCAGTTGCGGCGGTAGCTGGCCCTGCACGACCCAGCCGGCGTCGCCGCCGCTGGCGCTGGCGGGATCGGCGGAAACCTCCTTGATGATCTGATTGAAGTCTTTGCCCCCGCGGGCGTCGGCGACAATGCGCGCGGCGCGCGCATTGACGGCTTCCTTTTCCTTGGCCGCGGCGTCGGGCGCGAGACGAAGCGAAATATACTTTACCTTCGCCTGCCTGGGTTTGCGAAACTTCGCATCCCGGTTGGCCTTATAGTAATCGTCTATCTCGTGGTCCGTTATTTTTACGGCCGCGATGAATTTGTCGAACGGATAAGCAAGATACTCGACTTGAACCTTTGGCGGCTCCTTGAGCATCGCCTGGTTGCGTTGGTAGAAATTATTAATTTCGTCGTCCGTGAGCTTGACCGACGCGGTGAAATCGTTAAGCGGCAACCGGATAAAGTGGAGATTGATCTTCTCGTGAGCGAAACGGTAACGTTCTTGCAACTGGACGTCGGTAATGCGCACCGCATCGAGCACCACCTCGTACAGTCTTTGCAGCATTAATTGCTCTCTCTGCTCGTCTTCGAATTCCGCCGGACTGATTTTGTTGGCGCCAAGAAGTTGCAGGTAACGAGCTTTGTTGAAGCTTCCGCTGATCTGGAATTCGGGCGCCTTGGCGATGGCGAGCGCCAACTCATCGTCGGTGATCGTAATTCCCAGTCTGCGCGCTTCCTGCAGCGCCAACTTCTTGTTGATGAGATCCTCGATAAGCATGGCCTCGAGGTTCAGGCTCTTGAGCATGTCGGGGGTCAGCGAACCCTTGAAAAGATCCCGGTAACGGTTCACTTCCCGTTGATAGCGCTGGGCGAATTCGCGCTGGGTGATGATCTCGCCGTTGACCGTGCCGACATGGAGAACTCCTGAGTCCTGAAATTGAGTGCCGCCGTAAAAGGCGACAAAAACTACGATGATGATGCCGAGGAGAAACGTGATGATCCAAGATCTTTTACGTTTCCTTAAAAAGTCGAGCATGAGTTAGGGACCTTTCGGGCACGCAGTCTAGCGAAAAACGCCGAAAACATAATATGTAAAGGAACTTGTCAATGCAACCGAGGCAATTTTGCCCGCTCGCCATTTCTCCTTAGTTTTTATAATGTTGCGGCTAATCGCCCGTTCTGCTATGCTACCAGGCCTAGCTGTTTTTGTGTCAAGAAAAGGAGTGGCCTGATGTTCGATGCCCTTTTCGGCGTCTTTTCCAACGATCTCGCAATCGACCTTGGGACCGCCAATACGCTTATTTATGTAAAAAACCAAGGAATTGTCTGTAATGAGCCTTCGGTCGTCGCCGTGCAACAAAAAAATGAGCGCGGCGGTAAACGCGTCCTAGCGGTGGGCGCCGAAGCCAAGCGCATGCTGGGTCGCACCCCCGGAAGCATCGTTGCTATCCGGCCACTCAAAGACGGGGTCATAGCTGACTTTGAAATTACCGAAGCTATGCTGCGCTATTTCATACAAAAAGTACATAATCGCCGCACCCTGGTGCGCCCGCGGATAATCGTCGGCGTGCCTTTCGGCATCACCGAGGTCGAGAAGCGGGCGGTGCGTGAATCGGCCGAGTCAGCCGGCGCCCGAGAAGTTTATCTGATCGAAGAGCCGATGGCCGCGGCCATCGGGGCGGGCCTGCCGATCACCGAGCCTACCGGTAACATGATTGTGGATATCGGCGGCGGTACCACAGAGGTCGCCGTCATCTCCCTTTCCGGCATTGTTTTTTCCCGTTCGGTGCGCGTCGGCGGCGACAAGATGGATGAAGCCATCTCCCAGTTTATCAAGCGCAAATACAACCTTCTCGTCGGTGAGCGCACGGCGGAGCTGATTAAAATCACCATCGGTTCCGCCTATCCCAGCGACGAAGTTCAAACCATGGAGATCAAAGGTCGCGACCTGGTTGCCGGCGTGCCTAAGACGGTGGTGATCACCGATGAGGAGATCCGTGATTCTCTCCTCGAGCCGATCAATCAGATCGTTGAAGCCGTGCGGCTCTCCTTGGAGCGGACACCGCCGGAGCTTGCCTCTGACATCGTCGACCGCGGCATTGTGCTCGCCGGCGGCGGTGCGTTATTGCGTAATCTCGACGTCCTGCTTCGAGAAGAGACCGGACTGCCGGTCACGATGGCGGACGATCCTTTGACCGCTGTAGTCATGGGCGCCGGCAAGGCGCTGGATGAAATAACGCTGCTCAGGGAAGTGGCGGTTCACTGATCCCGCGTGGTCCCTGAATCTCCCGCCTTTTTTGGCGAACGAGCCTTTCATGTTCGTATTTCTGCGCAAGTACCAAGTTCCCGTTAGCTCCTGCTTTTGCGTTTTCCTGTCCGTTTACATTCTCACCGCGGCGGCGCGTGGGTACTTAAAAAGCGATCCGGTCGGTCCGACGCTGCTTTGGGTATTGCGGCCGCTTCAGGTCATGTTCCAAACCGCCACCGGTTGGATCAAGGGGATCCAGGAAAGCTACCTTACGCTGGAGGGCTACAAGGTAGAGAATGAACGACTCCGGCAAAAACTCATCGAACTTGAAAAAGAACGCAATCGTCTTATGGAATCGGAAGCGACCAACCGGCGGCTACAACAGTTATTGGAGTTTCGTCCTCAGGTGCCCGCCGGCGGCATCACCGCGTCGATCATAGCCGCAAGCGCCAGTCCGTGGTTCAAAAGCTGTCTGTTGGACAAAGGTAGCGCCGACGGCATCCGCACGGGTATGGCGGTGGTGACGCCATTAGGCGCATTGGGCCGGGTCATCGAGCTGGGCCCCCGCACTGCCAAGGTGCTGCTGATTATCGATCCCAACAGCGGCGTGGACGTGGTCGTGCAACGCACCCGCGCGCGAGGCATCGTTTCCGGTTCGCTGGATAACGGACC
>DASWHT010000557.1:0-12694 GCA_036398075.1 Binatia bacterium
GCGATGCTGACCACGAGTCGCAGATTGGCCTCGATCAATTCCTTTTTGGCGAGATTGGCGTTGGTTTCTCCTTCGACAATGGACCAAACGCGCCGTTTGACCTCTTCGGCCGGCATTTCGAGTTCTTTTTCGATCTGGCGAATATCGCGCCGGGCATTTTTGATATCCTCGGCCATCCGCAAAATCGCCTCATGCCCCATGCGCAGCTGGCCCGAAAGCCGCTGCCAATCCTTTTTGCGGCCATTCATACCGGAAACCAGCTTGACGATCTCCGGCCCGGGCCTGCCAATTTTCTGCTCAAAGTCCTTGACCCGCCGCTCCAACGACTGCATCCGCTCCATGGCCCTCTTCAATCCTTCGGCAATGGCTTCGGTCTGCTTACGATTGAGTTGCAACGCTTTGAGTCCAGCAACCACCTTGTCTTGGAATTTGCCAAGGCCGATCAGAAGCGTCGCTCGCCTTCGGGCGGAGACACGTTTGCCATCTAGTTGTTTGTGGATCTTTTCACGCTCATTCACGGTGCGGCGGATTTTGCCGATCTGATCGAGCAACCGCCGCTCTTGGATTTCGTCGTCGTCGACAGATTCGGCATCTTCCTCCCCATCATCTTTAATGATTTCACGCACGCGGATTTCATGATTGGCGAGCTGATCGCCGAGTCCCAAGATATAGGTGAGTGCCAACGGGCTGGTCAGCACTTCGTGAATGACTTGGTTCTCGCCTTTTTCGATTTTTTTCGCGATTTCGACTTCGCCTTCACGGCTCAGAAGTGAAACGGTCCCCATTTCCCTGAGATACATGCGCACCGGGTCGCCGGTCTTGCCCACGGCATCGCCGTCGCCATCAGTATCATGTTCCTTTTCTTCTTCTTCATCGTCTGAAATTTCATCACCGCCCCCGCCCAGCGCAACCCGCTGGTTGGAGTCCACCACTTCGATATCCATCTCGCCGAAGATGGACATGACATCTTCGATTTGGTCCGGCGAAACCGCCTCGGCGGGAAGCATATCGTTGACGTCGTCGTAGGTCAGGTAGCCCTTTTCCTTGCCCAGGTCGATGAGCTTTTTGACCTCTTTGCTGCTTTCTTTTTTTCCGCCGCGGCCGCTGGCGGGCTCAGCCACCGCTAACGCGGAGGCATCTTCGGCGCGAGCTTTTGGCGATCTTATCGACGTTTTCTTACGTCTTGCCATTCTAGCGTCCTTTCTCGCTTCGCTTGCTCATCGTTTTTTTCTTCGGCGGCTCGAATCGCTACGCGCAAGTTCTGCCGGACATTCTTCAAGTGTTTTTGGCGTAGGTAATCAAGACAATCGGCCGCCGCCTTGGCACACTCGGTCTCAGCGAAACTTTCACCTTCAAGCGCGAGCGCGGCAATATCGGACGCTTTGTCCGGCGCGCAGTCCTGCGCGATTCGCTCCACGTCGACCCTACCATGTTCTTGCCACTGGCTCGTGATGAGGTCAACAGTGTCACGCCAGGCATCGCCGATCCACTGTCGCGATTCAGGCTCCTTGTGAAAATCGCCAACGATCGAGGGATAGCGCAACATCAGACCGACAAGCAACCGCTCGGCGCGATCATCGCGGCTGCGCGCCGACGTTGGCGCTAGCGGGCGATCTACCGTGAAAGCTTTTGGCGCGGGGATTCTCCCTGGACGGCGCAACGACTCTTCGCGGATTCCGAGGGCGTCCACCGCCCGGCGCACGAGCAGATCCGCTTCAAAAGGGTTACTGATTTTCGCCAGCAGGCGGCTAATCTCGGAAGCGGTTTGGCTCTTGCCCTCGAGCGTCGCGCCGTGGCGTTGATCCAGCCAGGAAAAATAATAGTCCGCTAAAGGGACCGCCCCACCGATAACGTTTTCGAGCGCGGCTTTGCCATGTTTGCGCACATAGGTGTCGGGGTCTTCGCCTTTGGGCAAAAACGCCCCCCGCCCCAACAGACCAGCGTCGATAAAAATCTCGAAGCTGCGCGCCGCAGCTTTGCGCCCCGCGTCATCGCCGTCGAAAAGTGCGATGATATTCTTGGTGTAACGCGCCAAAGCGCGCAGATGATTGGGCGTCAGCGCGGTCCCCAACGTCGCCACCGCGTAATCGATCTCATGCTGCGCCAGCGCGATAACGTCCAGGTACCCTTCCACGACCACGACACGATCGGTTTTACGGATGCCGTTCTTCGCTTGGTGCAGGCCGTAAACGGTGGCCCCCTTGTGGAAAAGCGGCGTTTCGCTGGAGTTCAAATACTTGGGAAGCCCTTGATCCAGAACGCGTCCGCCAAAACCGACGATTTTGCCAGCGGCATCGGCGATAGGAAACATGAGACGGGCGGAAAATTTTTCGTAAACCCGACCGGGGTCCCGTTGCCCCATAAGTCCAAGGCGCAGCGCGTCCGGTACCGACAGGCGTTCACTATTAAGCACGTCGGCGAGCCCCGACCCGCCCCTGGGCGCGTACCCGATCATGAATCGGCGCGCCGTTGCGTCATCGACGCCGCGGGTTTTTAGGTAGGCCAGAGCCCTTTTCCCCTCGGGATGGCTCGTGAGCATCTTTTGATAATTGGCTGCCGCCCGCTCGTTGATACGGTATAAAGATTCGCGTTCACTAACTTGGCGCGACGCCGGCCCGCGCTCACTCGGCTCAATGACGATGCCATAGCGCTTGGCGACTCGCTCCAGCGCCTCGGGAAAGGAAAGCTGGTCGATCTGCATGAGAAATTGAAAAACACCACCCCCGGTATTGCAGCCGAAACAGTGAAAAATGCCCTTCTCCTCACTCACCGTAAACGAGGGGGTCTTTTCCGAATGAAATGGGCATAGCCCCATGTGATTCCGGCCGGCTTTTTTTAAAGTCACGTAATCCGAAATCACTTCGACGATGGAAGCGCGGTCGCGGATTTGGCTGATTGTTTCTTGCTTGATCATGCCTAGAGCTACGCGGCTCGCAAACGCGCCGTCGCCCGAGCTTCACCGGGTTCCTTGATAAAGATCTTAGTTTTGCCAAAACGGATCAGAGTATCGGCGAGACGCGCCAGCGGCGACACGAGATAGGCGTCATCCAGGCTCACGCGCGCCGACGGCGGGACCAATGTCGTCGAAGTCAAGGTAAAAACGACTAGAGCCGCCAGCGCAGCCCCTTTGCCGACCCCCAACAAAACACCACCCAAGCGATTGACCGTTTGCAAGAACAAGATTTTCGCCGAACGGTGGAGCAGCCAACCGGTCACATTGAACAAAACATAGATCACGAAGAAACAGATCACAAAGGCGACACCTTTGAGAATGATCGGCGTAGCATTCAAATAGGTCGCGACCACGCCGGCAAGCGGCTCGGCGTAACGGGCCGCCCCGACAAACCCTGCGACCAGACCCAACAAAGAAAACACCTCCCGGAACAGTCCGCGAAAATAGCCCCTGAGCCCGAACAAAAGCATTACCACCAGCAGCGTTAAATCGATCCAGTTCACCCGCGCGAACCATCATTCCACAATGACGACGCTAATCCGAAAATATCAAGGCGAGAATAACGATTTGAAACCACGAAATGCACGGTTGGCCTATTCATGTTGTTGGACGGCGCGGTCGATGAATTGCCGCCGTTAGCGGACGGTGACAACGCGCAAGGCTTCATCGTGGCGCGCGCCTCGAAGCCCCATAGGCTTGGATGATGTGCCCTCTCCGCCGCCGAGGCGCGCTATACCCGCACTGCCATCAACCGCCAAGCAGCGCCTTGGCCAATTCGTTCACTCGTTTGCCGTCGGTTCGACCGCTAACCTTGGGCATCACCTGCTTCATGACTTTGCCCAAATCCTGTAATCCGGTCGCGCCTAATTCAGCGATGCTCTGCCGGATCAGAGTTTGCACTTCGTGTTCCGTGAGGGGCTGCGGTAGATAGGCCTGGAGAATCCCGAGTTCAGCCTCTTCTTTTTGAGCCAAATCATCTCGGCCGCCCTTACGGTAAAGTTCGATGGCCTCGCTGCGCTGCTTGCTGAGAGTTGCAATGACCTTTTGAATTTCTTCGGCGCCAAGCGCCTTGCGCAGTCTGATTTCTTCGTTATGAACAGCCGCCAATAGCAGTCGCAAGGTCGAAAGTTTTACCGTATCGCGGCTTTTCAGCGCTGCTTTGGCGGCTTCCTGGAGCCCGGCTTTTAGTTCCATTTTTTAAATCGCCGCCCGCCTATGGGTTAAAAAGAATGGCGCACACGCCGCAGCGCGCGCTTTTTCGCCGCGATCGCTTTTTTCTTTCTCTTGACGCTCGGCTTTTCGTAATGCTCCCGCTTGCGCAACTCCGCCAAAATGCCGGCCTTTTCACATAATTTTTTGAAACGACGAATGGCGCTTTCGATGGACTCGTTCTCGCGAACTCGAACACCTGTCATAAGATAAGCTCACCCCCAATCACCACGGGCCGTTGCCAACTGTTGATTTTAGCCGAATTCCGAGTCAAGTCAAGCAATTGCCTTGAAGAACAAGGTATTTACGAATCACCGCCTAGAGTTTTGCAAAGCGCTCGGGAAAATCGGAAACGATCCCCTGGACTCCGAGAGACGCAAACTTCTCGATCTCGACGCGATCGTTTAAAGTCCAAACGTAGACGTCGAACCCTTCGTCCCAGGCCCGCTGGAGAAAGTCGCGCGACGCGAGTTCCTTTTGGACGTGAATGGACCGAGCTCCCAGGCCGATGGCCGCGGCGAGTGGATCCTCTCGTACGCCCGCGCCGAAAATCACTCCGATGCGCGCATCCGGCGCGAACTCACGCACCCGTCGCAAACAATGGTAGTCGAAGGACGACAGAATCACCCGGTCCAAATAATCGAAATGGCTGATAGTAAATAACAGTTTAAGCTCGATCCCCGCGGGCGAGCCGGAAAACTGCTTGATATCGATGCACAGACTGGCAGCGCCGTCGATGAACGCCAAGACCTCTTCTAGGGTTTGAATGCGCTCGCGGCGAAAACTCTTTTTGCGCCAGCTACCGATGTCGACTTTCTTGAGTTGTTCTAGGGAACGCCGGCCGATGGTGCCGCGCGTTTTCGCGATGCGCGAGAGCTTTTCGTCATGAAAAACTACAACGTGACCGTCATGGCTGAGCTGGCAATCCAACTCGATCATGTCAGCGCGGGCTTCGATGGCTTTTTGAAACGCCAGGCGAGTATTTTCAGGAAACATACCGGATGCGCCTCGGTGCGCGATTTTGGTTAAGCTCTGCATCGCCGCTCAAACGCGATCAGTCAGACCTTCCCGGTAGACTTAAATGGATCAAAAACTCCTTATTGCCTTTGGCGCCCAATAATGGCGACTCGATGACCCCATGGAGATGAAAATTGAGGCCGGCGGCAACATTTTCGATTTCTTCGACCACGCGCCGGTGATCCTCGGGGGATCGCACCACGCCGCCTTTGCCGACCCGTCCTTTGCCGACTTCAAATTGAGGCTTGATGAGCGCAACCACTTCAGCGCCCGGCTCAAGCAGTGTTTTCACCGCCGGGAGTACCAGTTTAAGCGAGATAAACGAGACGTCGATCGTGGCAAGACTTACGCGGGATGGAAGAGCGCCAATGTCGAGAAAACGAATGTTGGTTTTTTCGAATACAACGACGCGCGGATGGTTTCTCAGCTTCCAATCCAGCTGGCCGTAGCCCACATCCACCGCATAGACTCGCGCGGCGCCTTGCTGCAGCAAGCAATCGGTAAATCCGCCGGTGGACGCGCCGACGTCAAGGGCGATTTTACCACCCACGTCGACTTTAAATTCTTGAAGCGCTTTTGCCAGCTTGGTTCCGCCGCGGCTGGCATAGGGCGCCCTACTGGATCTAAATCGTATCACCGCACCGGCATCAACGAGACTTCCCACTTTCGTAACCGGCTGATCATCGACCAACACCTCACCGGCCAAAACCCGCGCCCGTCCCGCTTCGCGGCTCGTTACCAGACCTCGCGCCACCAATAGTTTGTCTATGCGCTCCCGCGTTCCCATCCCTCCCTGGTTCTCTTTCTGCCGAGGCGCATCAGCTGAAGCGCCGCCTGAGTAATGCTTTCGCGGTCAAAACCGCAGAGCTTTCTAAGTTCATCTTGCGTGCCGTGGGGAATGAATCGGTCCGGCACCCCCAAACAGCGCAGGTGCACGCCGGTGATGCCTTCCTCGGCAAGAAACTCCAGCACCGCGCCGCCGAATCCGCCGGATATGGCATGGTCTTCAACCGTGATCACGTAGGACATAATGCGCAACACTTCTCGCAGCAGTTCCTTATCGAGAGGTTTCACGAAGCGCGCATTTACCACGGCCGCATCGATGCCCAAGGGCGCCAGATCTTCCGCCGCCGCCAAAGCTGGAAGGACAGCTTGGCCAATAGCCAATATCGCCACGCTTTTCCCTGGCCGCAGTAATTCTCCTTTGCCAATCTCCAGCGCGCGCGCTTGCGCCTCCATGGGCACGCCCCAACCTTCACCGCGCGGATAGCGCAGCGAGATTGGACCTGTATGCTCGATGGCGGTTTGCAACATATGCTGCAGCTCATTTTCGTCCTTGGGTGCCATGATCACGAGATTGGGAATCGAGCGCATATAGGCAAAATCGAACACGCCGTGATGTGTCGGCCCGTCGGCCCCCACCAGGCCGCCGCGGTCGAGCGCCAAGACGACATGGAGATTTTGCACACAGACATCATGGAGAATTTGGTCATAGCCGCGCTGCAAGAACGTCGAATAAATCGCCACCACTGGAATCAATCCTTCCGTCGCCATGCCCGCCGCGAAGGTCACGGCGTGCTGTTCGGCGATGCCGACGTCGTAGGAACGCTCGGGGAAGTCCTTGGCAAATTTATCGATGCCTGTGCCGCTGCCCATGGCGGCGGTGATGGCGACGACCTTGGGATTTTCTTTCGCCGCCCGCAAAAGCGCCTGGGCGAAAATTTCCGTGTAACTCGGCACCGGGCTTTTAGCCTTCTTGGGTTTTCCCGTGAGCACGTGGAACGGCGTCACGCTGTGGTACTTGACGGGGTCCGCCTCGGCGGGCGCATAACCTTTGCCTTTTTTGGTCAGCACATGGACCAGTGTCGGTCCTTCGATCTTCTTGACATTTTCCAACGTCTGAATCATTTCGGCGACATTGTGGCCATCGATGGGACCGACGTATTGAAAACCCAGACTCTCAAACAAAAAGCCCGGGGTGACCAGACCGAGAAACACGTCTCTGAGCTTGCGCGCGGCATGCTTGAGATTCTCGCCACTGGGAAGGCTTTTGAGCCAAGTGGAAATATTTTTTTGCAGCCGCACGGCGAGATTGGTGGTGAACTGCTTGCTTAGAAAAGCCGACACGGCGCCGACCCGCGGGTCGATGAAATGTTCGTTGTCGTTCAATACTACGATCAAGTCGCGGTCGAGATGGCCGGCCTGATTCAGGCCCTCGAATGTGAGCCCGGCGCTCAGGCCGCCGTCGCTGATCACGGCGACAACGCGCCGTGGCGAACGCTGCAATCTATTGGCTTCGACCATACCGAGCGCCGCCGATATCGACGTTCCCGCGTGGCCCGCGCCAAAGACATCGTATTCGCTTTCCTCGCGGCTCAAAAATCCGCTTAACCCGCCCAACTGCCGGATCGTCGCGAGCCGTTCGCGCCGCCCGCAGATAAGCTTATGCGCGTAAGCTTGATGACCGGTATCCCAAACGATGCGGTCCTCGGGCGTGTCGAACACGTAATGCAACGCCAAGGTCAGCTCGACGGCGCCGAGAGTCGAGGCAAAATGGCCGCCCACCTCCGACACCACGGAAATAACCTCTTCGCGGATTTCCTCCGCCAGTTGCGGCAGCTCTTCCGGCTTTAATTTGCGAACGTCTCTTGGATAATCGATACCATCGAGTAAGCGAGCCATATTAACAGCGCATCTCCTGTGTCTGTAATTTTACCTAAGTCTCGAGGGCTCTCTCTGCCACGTAACCGGCAATGGCGCGGAGCGGTTCGGCCCGGGCGCCGAACGGCGCCAGTGATTCCATTGCCTGGCGCGTGAGGTCGCTGAGGCGCTCCCTAGCCCGCGCAACGCCTACCACCGACGGATAAGTCGCCTTCTTGGCTTCTTTGCGCCCGGACTCATGCCGCGCCTCTTCGTCCGCTCCATCTAAAATATCGTCGGCGATCTGAAACGCGAGTCCGACAGCCTCGCCGTAGCGGGAAATCCTCTTGAGCTCGGCCGGCTTCGCCCCGCCGGCGCGGGCGCCTATTTTCAGGGACGCGATAATCAAAGCGCCGGTTTTGCGCCCGTGCATCGACTCGACCATCGCCCGGTCTACTTTATGATCCTCCGCTTCGAGATCCGTGGATTGACCGCCCACCAACCCTGCCACGCCCGCAGCGCACCCCAGCTCGTGGATCAACTCCAGCACTAGCTCCGGATCCAGAGATCGCGTCGCCGGCCCGGAAATTAGATGAAACGCTTCGGTGAGCAGCCCGTCACCGGCCAAGAGTGCCATGCCTTCACCGAACACCTTATGCGCGGTGGGCATACCGCGGCGCAAATCATCGTCGTCCATGGCCGGCAAATCGTCATGGATCAAGGAATAGGCATGGATCATTTCGATGGCGCAAGCAAACGGCAGCAGCTCTTTGCGTTTTCCGCCGAAGATTTCTCCCGCGGCCAGGGTAAGAATCGGCCGTATGCGTTTTCCGCCCGGGAAAAGGCCATAGCGCATGGCCTGCCGAAGCGCCTGAGCACAGCCTGATGGTTTTGTGAGATAACGCTCCAACGCCCGGTCCACGGCGGACCGCCGCGCGGAAAGATACGCATCAAGATCGAAAGTCGCCACGGCTAATATAGAAAGACGGCGCCAACCGCCTGCCACAATGTAGCATTGCCCCGCCCAAATCTTCAAATGTCGAGCGGCCGATTGACTGCGTTGGCGTCGATTCGCGATTACAATTTCAATGACGCAAGCGCGTCGAACACATTTTGATACTTGAACTGGTATCCTAGTTTCAGTGCCGCCGCGGGCAGCGCCCGCTGCCCGGTCAAAAGCATCTCGGCCATCTCGCCGAGCATTAAGGACAACATCGACGACGGCACCGGCGCCCAGGAGGGTCGGTTGAGAACTTTGCCAAGCGCCTTGCAGAACTCATCCATGGTCACCGGATTTGGCGCCGTGGCGTTGAAGGGTCCTTCGGCTTTTTCGTTGTCAATTAGAAACTTAATCAGTCCCGCTTCGTCATCGAGATGAATCCAGGGGAACCATTGTTTGCCGGAGCCCAGACGTCCGCCGGCGAAGAATTTAAACGGCGCCACCATCTTGGCCAGCGCGCCCTTCCCCTTGCCCAGAACAATCCCGGTTCTGACCAGTGCGACGCGCAGACCAAGCTCCTTGGCTTTGTTGGCCTCCGCCTCCCACGCAGCGCAAAGCTGCGCCAAAAAATCATTCCCCGGTGGACTCTCCTCGGTGAGCGTTTCATCGCCATGGGGCCCATAAAATCCAACCGCCGAGGCATTGATGAGAAACTTGGGTTTTTGATTCGCCTTAGCGATGGCACTGACTAGAGCGCGCGTGGCGTCGATGCGGCTCAAGCGAAGCGCTTGTTTTCGCGCCGCGCTCCATCGTTTGGCCGCAATTGGCTCACCGGCGAGATTGATCACGCCATCGGCGCCGTCCAGCGCGGTTTGCCAACTCCCCGGCAGGCCGCCATCCCATACCATCCATTGATTATTCGCGCTTCGTGGCTGAGCGCGAGGCTTTCGGCTCAGCAGCATGAGCGTATGATTTTGCCGGGCAAGCTGGGAGACCACTTCAGAGCCGATGAACCCGGTGGCGCCGCTAATCACCAATTTCATGGCTTGACCGTCACTTTCTTGTTGCCTTGAAATTCGTTGAGGTCTGGGCGGGACGATGGCCGCTGCTATTTCGCTTCCTCATCGTCCTCCGTTACCCCATCCAGCGCCCTGAACTGCAGTTTGCCTTCCTTGTCTTTGACCAGCAGCTCGATTTTCTTCTCCACTTCGGTGAGTTTCTGGTTGCAATATTTCACCAATCCCACGCCCTTCTCGAAGGCCACCAGCGACTCTTCCAACGCTAGCTCGCCGGTTTCCAACTGCTCCACCACCCCTTCGAGCTCCTCCAGGGCAACCTCGAATTTTTTATTCTGCTGATCTTTCTTCGCCATCTTTTTTCTCCATATTGCTCGTGGCCGCGGGCGCGGCCGCTGTGCCCTTGGCGCCGAGTTTTTCGATCAATTGCAACGGGTCCACGCGCGCGCCGTTGGCGCGCGCGCCCCAGTGGAGGTGCGCACCCGTCACCCGGCCCGTCATTCCCGATAGTGCGATCACTTCGCCTTTGCGCACCATGGCGCCCTCCTCGACTCTAAATTCAGAGAGATGGAAATACATCGTATACAGCCCGCCGCCATGGTCCAAAACTACACTGCCGCCGGCGAAAAAAAAGCTCCCGATGAGAACGACACGGCCATGATTGGTCGCGATGACTTCTGTTCCGGCGGGCGCTGACAGGTCCGTCCCGCCATGAGGCGCGCGCGGCACTCCGTTGATGATCCTGCGAAAGCCAAAGGAAGACGCCGAAGCTTCGTGCGGAACGGGCCGGACGAAGGGCTTGTCCCAGAAACGTTCAGCCGAGGTGGTAGCGAATGCGCGCGCAAACGCCGCCTGTTCATGGCGAATCTCCGCCAGCGCTTCCGCGGTCATTTGGTCAAAACCCGGAGCCACGTTGAACGATTCCTTTTTGAAAGCTTTGGCTTTGATCCGAACTTCGATCTGCTTCTCGCTGGCGATTCCCTCGGCTGTGACAGCGCGGATGAGAACCTTGGCCACGCCCGGCTTCGCTTCCACGTCGGCGCCGATCAGCGCGACGTACTCGCCGTTTTCCGCCGGGAAAAAGTGCACAGGTTCCTTGCCCATCGTTGCTTCGATGGCGGTGATGCCATCCGCTAAAATCGGCAACTCGGCGATTTCCCCCTGAAAAACTTCTACCGGTCTTAGAACGTTGATCCTGGTGGGCGAAGCCGCGCGGACCTGGCCACCCAGAGTCAAAACCAGCAGCAGCGCCGATAAGATTTGCCGAATCATCTCACTCTTTATCTTCCACCCGGCAGACGGCTTTTCCCGCGGCAAAGGTAATCCGCAGCCGGTCGCCGACATTGAGAGTGGCCGCATCTTTGACGATCCGCTCCTCCGGCAGCTTGTGCGCGATGCTGTAACCGCGCTCCAGAACCGCGAGCGGGCTGAGCGCCTCCAGGCGCCCCGTAGCCCGCGCCAGCTCGTCTTGCCACTGGCGCAACCGGTTCTGAAAGCGGCGCATGAGATCGACGGAAAGTTCATCCACGCGTTGCTGGTGCTCCCTGAGCTTGCGCCCTGGATCGCTCAGGCGCTTCACCAAATCGCGCCAGCTATCTCTCTCGCTTTCGATCTTGCGCTCCATCCCGCGCAGCAGCGCCCGCTCCATGCTCGCGAGCTGTTCCAACAACTCGGCCTTTTTCGGCACAACCATTTCCGCCGCCGCCGTAGGCGTCGGCGCGCGCCGGTCGGCGACAAAGTCGGCGATGGTGAAATCGATTTCATGGCCCACGGCGGAAATCACCGGCGCCGCCGAGGCGAAGATCGCCCGCGCGACCCATTCTTCGTTGAAAGCCCAGAGATCTTCCAGCGAGCCGCCGCCCCGTCCGACGATCATTACGTCGACGGCGCCGGAGCTGTTTAATTCCTCGATGCCGGCGGCAATCTCTTTGGCGGCGCCTTCGCCCTGCACTTTGACCGGGCGAATCACGATGCGTCGGTCGGGGAAGCGGTCGTCGATGACGCGCAGCATATCGTAGAGCGCCGCCCCTTTGTCGGATGTCACGATGCCGATGGACCCGGGCAGAAAGGGCAACGGCCGCTTTCTGTCCTCGGCAAAGAGCCCCTCGGCGGCGAGTTTTTTCTTGAGCTGCTCGAAGGCCAGATACAGCGCGCCCTGCCCCCGCGGCTCCATGCTTTCGACATAGAGCTGAAGATCGCCGCGCACGGGATAAAGACCGACCCGCCCAAAGCAGAGCACTGCCATGCCGTTTTCCGGCACGAAGCGCAGGCCCGCTCCCTGGCGCCGGAACATCACCGCCGCGATCTGGCTCTTTTCATCTTTGAGGGTGAAGTAAAAGTGGCCCGACGGCGGGACGCGCAGGTTGGAAATTTCGCCCACCACCCAGACTGCGTCGAGCTGCGATTCCAGGGTTTCTTTGACGATTTCGTTCAGCTGGCTGACTGAAAGAAATGAGCGTTCAGGCTCGCCGAACAGCGGGGTGTCCAACGCTTTGACCCTGGTCATTGCCATTTTCTTAAGATATCACACAGTATCGAAGCATGTCAGGGTGAACGGCGGGTTTTTCAGCAGCCCGTTGGAAATCAGCCGAAGGTGGCGCGGTCGAAAAAGACCGCCGCCCAACTCACTTCGCGGCGCACACGGAAATCTCCACCATCGTGCCGGGCGTGAGCACGGCGCCCACCGCCGTGCGCGTCGGCAGATTCGATCTATCGACCCACGCCATCCAAGACTCGTTCATTGCGTCTTTGAGGGAAGCGTCTGCCATGTAGACGGTGGCGCTCAGAATGCGCGATTTATTGGTGCCCGCCTGGGCTAGAACCGCGTCGATCTTTTTCAGCACCTGAGCGGTCTGCCCTTTCATGTCTTGCGATTTGTCATCGGCGACCAAGCCGGAGAGAAAAACCAGATCGCCGAAC
>DASWHT010000558.1:0-5024 GCA_036398075.1 Binatia bacterium
CGCCGGTGATTAGGGCGTTCTTTCCCGTTAACCTGTTTCCGAGTTCACTAGCCACCGGTTAACCTCCATGAATCATGCACCGCAGGGGTTCATGTTCAAAGTTCGATTCTGCTGAAAAACCCACCGTTCATCCTTCGAGAACCTCAGGACGAACGGTGGGGTGGTTAAAATCTTTGGAGATTTTCCGTTCATGCTGAGCCTAGTCGAAGCATTCTTGGGGTTTCATCAGAATCAAGTATTTATATCCGAATCGTTTAACATTGAACCTTGAACCTTGAACTTTAAGCCGGCACCAAAGTGCCGGCCCTGGAGAGAGCGAGTGAAAGAGGAAAACGAAAAAGTCACGAGCATTCTCAGCAAAACTGAAAGCCGCCGCCTGGAGTTCAACGATCCGCGCTTGTTTCGCGATCTGCTCGGGCAGCACGACCAGCATGTCAAGATCATCCAGCATACTCTGCAAATCAAAATCCGCGTGCGCGGCTCGGCCATCGAGATCGAAGGCGACCCGCTGCAAGTGGAGCTGGCGACGCAAATCATCCGGCAACTTTATGGACTGCTGGAAAAGGGTTATCCGGTCTACGCCAGCGACGTCGACTATGCCATCCGGATTTTGAGCGGCGATGGCCGCGCTCGGCTCCAGGATATTTTCCTCGACACGATTTATATCTCCGCGCATAAGCGCACCATCACGCCGAAAAGCATCGCCCAGAAAGCCTATATCGACGCAATCCGCAAACACGATATCGTATTCGGCATCGGCCCGGCGGGAACCGGCAAGACCTATCTCGCCATGGCTATGGCGGTTGCGGAGTTGATGAAGAATAACTGCGTGCGCATTGTTTTGACCCGCCCCGCGGTGGAGGCCGGGGAGAAGCTCGGCTTCTTGCCGGGCGATCTCGCCGAAAAAGTCAATCCGTATTTGCGCCCGCTCTATGACGCGCTCCACGACATGGTAGATTTCGACCGCGCGCGCAAACTCGTCGAACGCGGCACCATCGAAGTCGCACCCCTTGCCTTCATGCGCGGACGCACGTTGAACGATTCTTTTGTGATTCTCGACGAAGCGCAGAACACGACCCCGGAGCAGATGAAAATGTTCCTCACCCGCCTGGGCTACGGTTCCAAGGCGGTGATCACCGGCGACGCAACTCAGATCGATCTACCGGCGGGCAAACCGTCGGGGCTCAAGGAAGCCTCGCGGATTCTGAAGGGCGTGCCCGGCATTCGCTTCGTGACCTTTACCGAAAAAGACGTCGCGCGCCATCACCTGGTGCAAGAGATCATCATGGCCTATGAACGGGATGAGCAGCCAGCCGGCGCCGGCGACCGTTTTGAAAAAGCCTGACAATCGTCTTCCCGAGAGAAGCAGCGCCAACGCTTTCTAGCTCGCAGCTCGAAGACCAGTCCCGGGTCGAACCGTTTGCCGGAAACTCCAATTCTATAGTAATAGGTTATCGGCGCCGGGCGCCCATATTAGTTTTTAGTTTCGAGGCTAAAGTCTCGAGTTAGACTCGCGACCCGAGACCCGAGATTCTAAACCGAACCTGTGAGGCTTTTTCAGCGGTCCGCCAGGGAGAGATAGGATGAAGGCCAACGACGCGGTTACACAGACATCTCCGTCGCCTGCAACATTGGACCATTACAACGCGGCGGAGGATTTGTTAGAGCGCAATATCGCTGCCAGGCCCGACAAGACCGCCTACATCGACGAGCGTGGCAGCTATAGCTTTGCTGAGCTCGCCGAGCGTGTGAATCGCTGCGCTAATGCTCTCACCGGATTGGGGTTAGCACAGGAGACCCGCGTTATGGTTTGTCTCCTCGACACCATCGACTTTCCTGCCGTGTTTCTGGGCGCCGTCAAAGCCGGCTTGGTGCCGATCGCGGTCAACACTCTGCTCACCGCTGGCGACTTCGACTTCATGCTGCGCGACAGCCGCGCCCAGGCGCTGATCGTATCCCAAGCGCTGCTGCCGGTCTTCACACCGATTCTCGACCGGCGACCATTTCTAAAACATGTTATCGTATCTGGTGAAAAAGCGTCCGCTTATTTGCTATTGGCAAATCTGACGGCGCAAGCGGCAAGCGAGTTTGCGGCGGCGCCGACCCGTCCGGACGACGCCTGCTTCTGGTTGTATTCCTCGGGCTCCACCGGCACGCCGAAAGGCGTCGTTCATGTACAGACGAGCATGATCCGCACCGCCGAACTTTACGCCCAGCCGGTCCTAGGAATTCAGGAAAACGATATCGTCTTCTCGGCGGCGAAACTGTTCTTCGCCTACGGCTTGGGCAACGCGCTCAGCTTTCCGCTGTCCATTGGCGCCACTACGGTTCTCTTCAGTGACCGTCCGACACCGGCGGCGGTTTGCCGCATTTTGCGCGAATACCGGCCGACGATCTTTTACGGTGTGCCGACGCTTTACAGTGCCTTGTTAGCCAGCTCTGAATTGCCCAAACGCGATGAGCTCAATCTGCGCCGTTGTGCCTCCGCCGGCGAAGCGTTGCCACCGGACGTTGGACGGCGTTGGCTCGAACATACCGGCGTGGATATTCTCGACGGGCTCGGCTCCACCGAATTGCTGCATATCTTTCTTTCCAACCGACCCGATGACAATCGCTACGGGACGTCCGGGAAGCCCGTGCCGGGTTATGAAATCCGTCTGGTCGGCGAAGACGGCAGCCCCGTCGCCAAAGGCGAGATCGGCGAGCTCCAAGTCGCCGGCCCGACCAGCGCGGCGTTTTACTGGAACAATCGCGACAAGAGCCGCAACACTTTTTTGGGCCCATGGACCAGGAGCGGCGACAAGTACACCGAAAGCGACGACGGCTATTTCACTTATTGCGGGCGCGGCGACGATATGCTCAAAGTGAGCGGCATTTGGGTTTCGCCGTTCGAAGTCGAGTCGGCGCTGGCATCCCACGCCGCGGTGCTCGAAGCCGCCGTGGTGGGTCAAGCCGATGACAACGGTCTCATCAAACCGAAAGCTTTCGTCGTGCTCCGCCCCAATACGCCGCAGACGCCGCAGCTCGCCGCCGCCCTCCAACAACATGTAAAGGGCCATCTTGCGCCCTACAAGTATCCGCGCTGGATCGAATTCGTCGCCGAGCTGCCCAAGACCGCCACCGGCAAGATTCAGCGTTTCAAACTGCGCGGATTATGACAACCGCCGTTCAAAACGTTCAAGCCGTTTAAGCCGTTCAAAACGTTTTGATCGATTTGAACTTTTTGAACGAATTGAACGGTAACTAAAAATCGAAATCTCGTAGTGGAGGATACAATGGCATTAAACCCTGAAATCGGCCGGCGGCGGTTTTTGACTCAATCCGGCCTGCTCGCCGCCAGCGTTCTGTTGCCTGAGTCCCGCGCCTTCGCGCAAGCGCAACGGCTGCGCGTCGGCTTGATGCTGCCGTACACCGGCACCTATGCCCAACTCGGCACCGCCATCACCAACGGCTTCAAGCTCGTGGTGAGCGAGCGCGGCGGTAAACTCGGCGGCCGCGAACTCGAATACTTCACCGTGGACGATGAATCCGACCCGGCAAAAGCGCCGGAGAATACCAACAAGCTGGTGCAGCGCGACAAAGTTGACGTGCTGGTCGGCACCGTGCACAGCGGCGTGCAGATGGGCATGGTCAAGATCGCCAAAGAAACCAATACGCTCATGATCATTCCCAACGCGGGGCTGGACGCCGCCACCGGCGCCCTGTGCGCGCCGAATATTTTTCGCTCGTCTTTTTCCAACTGGCAGCCTTCCTATCCGATGGGCAAAGTGCTGGCCGACCGCGGCATCCGCAACGTCGTGTCCCTCGCCTGGAAGTATGGCGCCGGCGAAGAAGCAGTGGCTGGTTTCACCGAGGGATTTATTAAGGCCGGCGGTAAAACCGTGCGCGGCTTGTGGATTCCGTTTCCGAACGTGGAATTCCAGGCGCTGCTTACCGAGATCGCTTCGATCAAGCCCGACGCCGTGTTCGTCTTTTTCGCCGGCGGCGGCGCCGCGAAGTTTATCAAGGATTACGCCGCGGCGGGGTTGCGCAAAACCATTCCATTGTTCGGCTCGGGATTTCTTACCGACGGCGTGCTCGACGCGGTCGATAACGCCGCTGAAGGGCTCGAAACCACGTTGCATTACGCCGACGGGCTCGACAACAAACGGAACAAACAGTTCCGCGCCGCATACATGAAAGCGTACAAGATCGAGCCTGACGTCTACGCCGTGCAGGGCTATGACGCGGCGCTGCTCCTGGCGGCCGGCCTCGACGCCGTCAAAGGCGACGTCGGCAAGCGCAAGGAGATAGTCGCCGCCATGGAAAAAGTCAAGATCGATAGCCCGCGCGGCGCCTGGACGATGTCGAAAGCGCACAACCCGATTCAGGATATTTATTTGCGCAAAGTCGTCGCCCGCGAAAACAAGTTCACCGGCATCGCCCACAAGGCCCTCGCCGATCCGGCGCGGGGATGTAAGATGTAGAACAGGTCGTTCACCACGAAGGCCTAGCGCGGCAAAGCCGCAACCGCAGGGGAGAAGAGATTCAAACACAAAGAGCACAAAGAAGAGGGGACTCACCACGAAGTGGTTCATGAACTTGCGCTCGCCTACAGAACATGAAAATGGAGATCTTTGTCATGCCGGCATGGATTGCCGGCATCCAGGTTCGCAAGGACGCCTCCGGAGACATCCATGTCAACCTGGATTCCAGCACTCCATGCTGGAATGACGTAATCGAGGGATTCTGCTTGAGCTGACCGGGGCTCCTCCGCCCCGTATTTTCAAAGGAGGGCACGAAGTTCACGAAGTTTAAGAGAATAACTATCCGAACCCTTCGTGTCCTTCGTGCCTTCGTGGTGATGAGCCTAACTAATCATGGTGCTTCTGATCCAGCTTTTAAACGCCGTCCAGTACGGTTTATTATTATTTCTGCTGTCGAGCGGCTTGACCCTGATCTTCGGCATCATGGGCGTGATCAATCTCGCCCACGGCAGTTTCTATATGGTCGGCGCCTACCTCGCCTACTGGCTCGCCCGGCTC
>DASWHT010000559.1:0-2652 GCA_036398075.1 Binatia bacterium
GCCGTTTTTCATCTCCACGGTGACCGGACAATAGGGTCCCGGTTCGGGAATCGATTCATCGACGATAACGTTTACTTTACGCAGCGCTTCTTGCGACTCCGGCTGGTTTACTTTCTCATCGGTGAACGTGGCAATTTCCAGCTTGCCGTCCATGATACCCAGTGCGACAACGTAGTTGATGGCGAATTTGCCGCGCAGGCCGGTCCTTACCTCGGCATGGTAGTGGCGCTTGTAGCGTTGCGGTGGGATGCTGACTTCGATCTTGGCCACGTCGGCGAAGTTGATTTTATGCTCGCGATTCAAGTGCAGCGCCGCGTCGGCCGCGAGAAACTGCGGTGCGCTGCAAGGGTGCATCTTCAGGCCGAGGCCGGGGGCTTCGAGAAAATAGGGCTTGCCGATGTTGGTGATCATCTGGTCGTAGTCGCAGGTGTCCTTGCCGAAAAAAGTATCGCAGAAGCCGCGCGGCGCCTCGAAGATGGCGGGGTCCGCCGTGAAGCCGCTCTCTGCGAGTAGTGCGGCTTCGACGCCGTTGCGCGCCGAGTTGCCGGCGTGGAAGGGTTTGACCATCGAGCCCTGCTGGCGGTGGATGCCGCCGCAGCCGGACGCGGCGACGCCCAAAGCGGCTTTGATTTTCCCTGGGTCGAGCTTAAGCAAGCTGGCGCACGCGACCGCTGCCCCGAGGCTTCCCAAAACCGGTGTGCTGTGAAAACCGCGATCTTGCAGGTTAGGACTTGCCGCGGCGATCTTCGTAAGAACTTCGATACCGAAAGCGTAAGCCTTTAGCAGTTCGCTGCCGGATGCGCCGATGTTTTCCGCCAGGCTGAGCGCCGCGCCGACGACCATGCTGCTGGGATGTCCGGCATGGACGAAGGGCTCCCAGTCGTCGTAGTCTATGGCGTGGGCCATCAGGCCGTTGGCGAAGGCGGCCATGGGAGTGGAACTTCTCCGACGGGTACCCCATATCGCCGACTCCTGGCTATCGCCGAAGCGCTTGCAATATTCCAATGCTATGCGGGGCGCGTCCGTTGAAACGCCCACGAGCGCGACCCCAAGCGTGTCGAGAATATGCATCTTGGCATTGGTTAAAGCCCTTTCCGATATGGTGGAATAGTCAGCTTCGGCGACGAAGCGCGCGAGGGTATCAGTTACGGGCGGGGGTGTGGCCATCTTGTTCTCCTTCGCAATGAACGATATGAAAGTTTCAATATCCGATTCGGAACGGGTACGGCAATAGCTGCGCATTGGAAAACAAACACCAGTTAAGAGACTGTGTCATTCTGAGGCCCTTCGACATGCTCAGGATAAACTCCGCCGAAGAATCTCGACTTCGTAACCGCTTGAAAATTCGAGATGCTTCGCGGCGTCTATCCTGAGTTTCACCGAAGGACTCAGCATGACACCGATGATGTTGCGCCGATTGCGACACAGTCTCTAAGGAGAGAAGTATGAGCGGTAGTTTAGATGGAATCAGGGTTTTGGAGTTAGGCAATTTCATTTCCGGGCCCTACGGCGCGATGCTGCTCGCGGACATGGGCGCGGAAGTAGTCAAAGTTGAAAATCCCAAGGGCGGCGATCCGTTCCGTGGCTGGGACCTGGGCGGCGATCAGCCGAATTTCTGGGCCTACAACCGCGGTAAGAAAAGCATCACGTTGAACTTGCAGACGGCCGCGGGCAAGGAAATTTTCTACGGGCTGGTTAAAAATGCGGACGTGGTAATGGACAACTATCGCCCCGGCGTGACGAAAAAACTTGGAATTGATTTCGAGACTTTGCGCAAGATCAACGAACGAATCGTTTGCTGTTCGATCACGGGCACCGGTCCCACGGGCCCTTACGTCAACCGGCCCGCATACGATACCGTCGGGCAGGGCATGGGCGGCATGATGAGCGTGCTCATGGATCCAAAAGACCCGAAGCCCATCGGTCCGGCCTACTCCGACTGCCTGAGCGGCATGTTCTCAGCCCTCGGCGTGTTGAGCGCATTGATGGCGCGGACCCGCACAGGGAAAGGACAACAGGTCGATGCGACGATGGTCGGTTCTATCCTAGCGTTCTTGAACGCGCCCGCGACGGAGACACTCTCTCATGGTCGAGTGCCCGGCCCGTACACGCGCCCGCGCCAGTCGCAGACCTATGCTTTCGCCGGCTCGGATGGGGCGATGTTAGCGATTCACCTTTCCTCGCCGCAGAAATTTTGGGAAGGATTGTGCAACGCCGTGGCGCATCCGGAGTTGATCGACGACACGCGGTTTAAGACGCGGTCGGACCGGCGCAAAAATTATGAAGAGTTGAGCAGAGTCTTCGCGGCGTTTTTCAAGGAACAACCTCGCGCTCATTGGCTGGAACGGCTTGAAGCCCATGATGTGCCGCATACGCCGGTCTACAATTTGAAAGAAGTATTCGAAGACCCCCAGGTCCAACACATGGGCTTGCAGATTCAGATCGAGCGAAAAGGTAGGCCGACTATCCGCACGGTAAAATTTCCGCTCGAATACAGCGACACCAAGGCGCCCCATCCTATTCCGCCGCCGGAGCTGGGGGAGAATAACGCCGAGTTCTTGACGGCGCTGGGCTATGACGAGAAGCAGATCGCGGAATTTAAAGAGAAGGGTGTGATCTGACGGGTAACATACAGATTACCCCCCTAGGTGA
>DASWHT010000560.1:0-11048 GCA_036398075.1 Binatia bacterium
GGTGAGGCATTAAACCAAAGACAAACCCCGGATGCGGAAAAATGTCGGTATTCCGTAAAGACCTAAGATCATGGGTGAGAGGCGCCGTCCAGCGCGTTCTTCTCAACGAGAATCTTCACGGGCGACCGAGTGGAACCTCGATCTCCTCCACACGCCACGCGGCGTAAGCGAGGGCCTCTGCGATATCGTCTTCTTCAAGGTACGGATACAGCTTCAGAATCTCTTCCTTGGAACGACCAGCCGCTACAAGGCCCACGATCGTTCCCACAGTAATCCGAAGCCCTCGGATGCAAGGTTTTCCACCCATCACCTGTGGGTCTGTAGTGATCCTCGTAAGATCTTTCATGTCATCACCTCCAGCAGAAACAGAAACATTATATAGCCGAAAATGCTCTTGCTGGCTAACGTTCCGGTTGTGCCGCGCGGAACGCGTCGGTCACGAACCGGTGGTTAGCCTTCATGCCCGCTCTGTCCAACGGTTGCTTGCTGGTGCGGAGTCAATTCGAAGTGCATCAAGGCGTCAGAACCAAGAAGTTCTTTTCCTGCGGAGTGCTCTCGCACCGATGGTTCTAGACTCGTGATCATCGTTCGAACTCTCTCCATGGCATCGGATAGGTCAACGCGGACGCCGCTAGTGACGAGATGGATCTGACGGACTTCGCCGGCGGGCACTCTCGCTTCAAGGTCCATCATAGGCCCGAAGGCAGCTTGTCCTTGGTAGAAGCTTCCGGGCTGCAGATTCCATGCTGTAGGCGGGGACTCGTCGTTCGGTGAGGGACCGAGCCAAGTGATTGTCCCAAGTGCGGCAGATTGCTGCGCCGCACTGTTGTTCAGTTCTCCGTTGAGGTGCTGAACGACGTCCCGCAGTGTCTCTACCGGCGCCGTTTGGCGAATGAACAGGTGAAAAACGGCGTTTTGCTTCAAACCCGGGAAAGCGCGGAGGACCTCCCGGAATCGATTCGCGGCATCGACGACCCCATAGGCGTAGGCTATCGCTTCGACCGCGACACCCTTCGCCGCGTCTCCGCGCCTTCCAACAACGAGTGACTTTAGAAGGGCCTCCAGGCTGCGAAATGAGAGCCATGCCATCTCCGCCGACAAGCGAAGAGCATCGGTGAATAGGACCTGCCGTCGCGGCAAGCCGATTGGCAGTCGGCGCAGCGGTGAATCAGTCGCGAGCATCGGTACGCCACATCCTTTCGCTCCGAGTAGGAAGGCTAACTTGTGAGTATACTGACCAGTGTATGAGAATTCATTACACTTCTCCAGATGTCCGACTTCTATGAGGATTTCGAGTGCCTGTCAATTTTTTAAACGCGAAGCCACTCGGCCATTCACTGCTGAGTGAATGATTAGTACACTGCTACCGATTCGGAACAGCTAACCCATCCGCCGGACTTCGGACTTCCTTCCCGCCGCTATTTAAGACGTGGGGCGATTTTTTCTCACGAGCGCGGAGGACGCGGAGTAAAGAGTTCTTCATTAAGAAATATTCCGAACTCTGCGAACTCCGTGCCTCTGCGGTGAAATAACGATTAGTGCTTTGATTGCTGCTCTACGGCGCTGGGTTTTTCGCGGTTAAATTCAAAATTCGAATTTCGAAATCCGCAGTTTTTTCTATTGCTGCTGGCGCGTTTGGGATAGGCGAATAATTCGCCTCACCTTGGCGGTGATATCGTCCGCCCCCAGAATATCGCTGATGATCGCCGCCGAGTCGGCGCCGGCTTGCCAGACCTGCGCGACGTTTTCCTCCTTGATGCCGCCGATGGCGACGATGGGAATTTTTACCGCCTGGCGTATTTGGCGCAGCATGTCTACGCCGCGGGCTGAGTAGCCGGTCGCTTTTGTGGTCGTGCCGAACATCGGGCCGAAGCCGATATAGTCGGCGCCCGCGCGTTCGGCGTCTGTGGCTTGTTCCACGCTGTGGGTCGAGATGCCGATGAGTTTTTGGGCCATTAATTTTCGGGCCGCGCCGAGCGGCAGGTCTTCCTGTCCGAGATGAACGCCATCGGCGTCACATGCAAGCGCGATATCGATCCGGTCATTGACGATCAACTTGCAGCCGTGGGCCCGGCACGGCGCGCGCGCTTCCCGCGCCAGGGCGAGGAAATCGCCCGGCGCCATAATTTTCGCCCGTAGCTGGACGATGCCGGCGCCTCCCTCTAGCAGCCGGCGCAACACGATTATTCCATCGAGTCCTTTAGTCTGCTCGGGGTCGAGAATCGCGTAGAGCGGCGGCAAGTCGAGCGGCGGCATGGAACGATCAGTTGTATTCTTTTTTAAGCTCGATGTGGAGATCGGCGATCTTCTTGCGCAGCGTGTTGCGGTTGATGCCGAGGATCTGCGCGGCGCGAATCTGGTTGCCGCGGGTTTTTTTGAGCGTCAATTCGATCAGCGGGCGCTCGATTCTTTCGATGACCAGCGAATAGAGATTGTCCACGTCCACGCCTTCGGTGCGGCGGAAGTAGTCTTCAAGCTTGTGCCGGATGATCTCTTCGAGAGAAAGCTGATCCACTTCAACGGAAGCCGCGCCGGAGCGGTTGTGCAGGGTAAAATCGTTGGGGAAAAGAACCGGGCCGGAGGCGAGCACCGCCGCGCGGATCAGCGTGTTCTCGAGCTCGCGCACGTTGCCCGGCCAGGTGTGATCTTCCAAGAGCTTTTGCGCTTCGAGGGAGACGCCGGAGATCTGAATGCCCATCTCGCGGTTGATTTTATCGATGAAGTAACCGATCAGAAGCGGGATGTCACCGCGCCGCTCGCGCAGGGGCGGCAGCACGATTGGAATCACTTTCAGGCGAAAATAAAGATCCTCGCGAAAACGTTTCTCCTTGACGGCTCTTTCTAGATCATGGTTGGTCGCTGCCAGAATACGTACGTTGGCTTTCAGCACTTCGCGGCCGCCCACTCGGCTGTATTCGTGATCTTGCAGAACGCGCAGCATTTTGGTCTGCAACTCCAGGGGAATGTCGCCCACTTCGTCGAGAAAAAGCGTGCCTTGGTCGGCGAGCTCGAACTTGCCGGCGCGCCGGTCGAGGGCGCCGGTGAAGGCGCCCTTTTCATGGCCGAAGAGTTCGCTCTCCAGAAGGTCGCGGGGGATTGCCGCGCAGTTGATCGCCACGAAGGGCTGGTTCCAGCGCGGTGAGTTATAATGAATCGTCTTGGCGACGAGTTCCTTACCGGTGCCGCTTTCTCCTAAAATCAGAATCGTCGCCTGCGTGTCCGCCACCTGCCCGATGGTTTTGTAAACCTTCTGCATGGCCGCGCTGGTGCCGATGATGTTGATGCCCGGCTCGAAGCGTTTCTTGATTTCTTCCTTGAGCTCGCGGAAGTCTTGCGTCAATTTGCGGCTTTCCATGGCGCGCTTGACCAGCACCAGCACCTCGTCGAGATCGAAAGGCTTGGTGATGTAGTCGAAGGCGCCGGTCTTCATGGCGCCGATGGCGTTGCGCATGGTGTTCTGCGCGGTCATGAGAATCATCGCGGTGTCGAGGCCCGCCTCTTTGAATTCCTTGAGTAGCTCCACGCCGTCGGCGTCGGGGAGCTTGATGTCCATCAGCGAGACGTCGAAGTGGACCTCGTCGAGGCGCCGGCGCGCGGTGGCGCCGTTGGCCGCCGTCTGGACCCAGTAGCCCTCGTTTTCCAGGGCTTTTTGCAGCACGAAACGGAGCGACTCTTCGTCTTCGGTCACTAGAATTTTGCCCTGATCCATCACTTTACTCTGCCACCACCAGCGAAACTTTGAAAGTGGTTCCCTTGCACTCGTTATTTTCGACGCGGATCAGGCCGCCATGTTCATTGATAATGCGATAGCAGATCGCCAGGCCGAGCCCGGTGCCGGAGTTTTTCGTGGTGAAGAAGGGCGAGAAGATATGCGGCAGGTCTGCTTCCTTGATCCCCGCGCCGTCGTCGGCGATATCCACCCAGATGAAGCGGCTGCGCCGTCTCCCGTGCGCGCGGACGTGAAAGTCGGTTTCCAGCCGGGTGGCCAGCGTCAAGGCGCCGCCGTGGTCCATTGCCTGGTAGGCGTTCTTTACTAGATTGAGAAAAACCTGCATAAGCTGGGCGCGGTCTCCTCTGATGGGCGGCAGGCTGGGGTCGAACAGCTTTCTTACCGTTACGGTTTTTTCCGGAGCGGTTTGGCCTTCGAGTAAGAGCACTTCTTCCAAGATTTCATGGATGTTGACCGGCGCAAAGTTTAATTGCCACGGTCGCGACAAATCCAGAAGCTGTTCGATCAATTGGTTTACGCGATCCACCTCGCGAATCATGATATCCGTATAGACGCGCAGCGAGGCGTCGCCTTCGACGGCGCGGCGCAAGAGTTGCGCCGCGCCTTTAATACCGCCGAGGGGATTGCGGATCTCATGCGCCAGACCCGCCGCCAGCGTGCCCATCATCGCCAGCCGGTCGGCCCGTTTCAGGTCCTCTTCCAGTTCTTTGCGGCGTTTGTCGTCGCGCAGGAGAAGAATGCTGCCGACGAAACCGCCCGCGTCGTCCCGGAGCGGCGACGCGGTGATGCTGACCGGAGTCTTTCGTCCCCGGCGCGTGACAAAATCGCCTTCACCCCTGGCGCTTTCCTGGCGCGGCGGCTGGGTCTTTCTGGCCAGTTCCAATAGCCAAGGCTCGCGCCTGAAGAGCCGCTCCAGCGGATTTCGCCGGGCGTTGGCCGCGGAAATCTCGGTGAGCGTTTCCGCGGCTTCGTTGAAGAAGACAATTCTCCCCTGTGGGTCCACGGTGATGACCCCATCCTCCAGGCTGGTGAGAATCTGCCCCCAGGAAATTTCGCTCGGCGATGGTTTTTTCGTTTGGCTCAAGGCTTTCACCACGGCGGTTCGCAATCGGCAGCAAATCATAACAAATGCTGCGAGGCACGCAATCGCACCGGCGCCCCGCGGGGCCTTGCAATGGGCTCGGGCGCTATGTTAAAAAAATTATACACTTTAAGGGTCTTACTCAAAGTGGGCGTTGCCCGCTTTTTTTGTTTTTGGGCCTGAACAAAGATGGATGCCACCGTGCAGCGGATCTGGCAGCTTGCGGCGCCATTGGCGGCGCGCGAAAAGATGGAGATAATCGATATCGAGCTTCGCCGCGAAGGTGGCCGCGCCGGGCGCGTGCTGCGTCTGTTTCTGGACAAAGAAGGCGGCCCGAGCATGGAGGATTTAGGCCGGGTGAGCCGGGCGTTGAGCGAACTCCTCGATGCCGAAGACGTAGTGGACGGCGCCTACACGCTTGAAGTCTCCTCGCCGGGGATCAACCGACCGCTCAAGCGGCCGGAACATTTCGCTCGCTTCGTCGGCAAGCGCATCCGCGTTCGCACCCGTGATATGGTCAATGGCCGGCGCTCGTTCCTAGGTATCCTCGGCGAAGTGGTTGAAGACAAAATCATATTGGCGCAGGACGGGACGGAATTTCAGATTCCATTTTCCATGATCGAAAAATCTAATTACGAGCACGACTGGAGCGCGTAACATGCAGCAGGATCTCAATCGCGTCATCGAACAGGTGAGCAAAGAAAAAGGCATCGACAAAGCCATACTGATCGGCGCCCTGGAAAACGCCATGATCTCGGCGGCCAAAAAAACCTTCGGCCACCAGCGCAAGATCGAAGCGCAGTTCAATCCGGAGATCGGCGAGGTGGAGCTGTTCGAATCCAGAACGGTGGTGGAAACCGTACAGGACCCCGAAGTAGAGATCACTTTGAATGAGGCGCGGGAGAACCTCGATCCCGACGCCGAGATGGGCGACGAGCTGTTATGCAAGCTCGATTCCAGCAAGTTCGGGCGCATCGCCGCGCAGGCCGCCAAGCAAAATATCGTGCAGCGCGTGCGCGACGCCGAGCGCGAAATTATTTTCAACGAATTCAAAGGGCGCGAGGGACAACTCGTCAACGGCATAGTGCAGCGCTTCGAGAAGCGCAACATCATCGTCAACCTTGGCCGCACCGACGCGATCCTGCCGGAAAAAGAGCAGGTGCCGCGGGAGCGCTACCGCCAGGGCGACCGGATTCGCGCCTATATCGTCAGCGTCGATATCACCGGCCGCGGGCCGCAGATCGTGCTATCGCGCACTCATCCCGGCATGTTGATCAAACTTTTCGAGCAAGAGGTGCCGGAAATCTACGAAGGCATCGTTGAAGTCAAAGGCGCGGCCCGGGAGCCCGGCGGGCGGGCGAAGATCGCGGTGCTGTCCAACGACCCCGATGTCGATCCCGTAGGCGCCTGTGTCGGCATGAAAGGCACGCGGGTCCAGTCGGTGGTTCAGGAGTTGCGCGGAGAAAAAATCGACATCGTGCACTGGATTGGCGATCAGGCGGAATATGTTTGCCGGGCGCTGGCGCCGGCCAAGGTATCCAAAATCATCATCGACGACGACGAGCACAGCATGGAAGTCGTGGTGCCGGACGACCAGCTATCCCTGGCCATCGGCAAAAAGGGCCAAAACGTCAGGCTCGCTTCCCGTCTATCCGGCTGGCGCATCGACGTGTGCAGCGAAGCGGAAGCCGAAGAAGAAACCCGCCGCACGCGCCAATCCATCGGCGCCATTCCCGGCATCGGCGATATCGCCGCGGAGCTGCTCTATCAGGGGGGATTTAAGTCCGCCGAGGACGTGGCCCAGAGCGAGCTGGAAGAGATCATGGACGTGGAAGGAATCAGCAAGGAAAAAGCTGAATCGTTGCACAAGTCAGCCAAGGAGCATGTAGAGGAAAAGCAGCGCAAAGAAGCGGAAGCGGCGGCGCAAAAGGCAGCTGAAATCGCAGCAGCGGCGCAGCTCGCCGACGAAAGCGCCGCGCCGCCGGAGGTTGCAGCAAGCAAGGAAGCGTGAGCGAGCGGGTGTCATGTGGCGACGCGGGAACATGCCCCACGCCGGACCTGTTTGGGCTGTGGCGCTCAGGATGACCAGAGCCAGCTGATCCGCTTGCGCGCCGGCGCCCAGGGTGAATTGATCGCCGATGATAGTGGCGCTGGCCGGGGTGGTTATCTGCACTGCGCCCGGGCGTGTTGGGAAAAATTCTTGCGGCGGAAGAGCGTATATCGCGCCTTTCACATGGAAATCGGTAAAAGCGTCAAGGAAAAAATGGTTCAGGAATTAAAGGAGCGACACGGAGAATAACAGATGGGAAAGACGAGAGTCCATCTACTAGCCAAGGAGTTGGGAATTGAGACCAAGGACCTCATCGCCCAGTTGGATAAGTTGGGTTTGAGGGGGCGCAAAGCCCAAAGCGCCGTCGAGGACGACGAGGTCGCGCGGGTCCGCGCCGCTCTGGCTGCGCAAGAAAAACCTCAAATCCATGTTGGCGAAGAAAAAGTGGTGGCCGATCGCGTCGTCACCGCGGAAGACGAAAATCTCGGCGAGGTTCAATCCCGTGAAACCATCGTCGAGCGTAGGGTACGCACCAACGTCATTCGCCGCCGCACGAGCCGAGTGGAAGTGCCGCAAGCGGAAGCTCCGCCGCGGGTGGAAACTCAACCGTCGCCCGAAGAAGCACTCCCGCCGGTAGTTGAGGCGACGCCGGTCGTTGAGCAGCCCGTTGAAGAATTCCGCGCGGAGTTTTTTCCGGAAGCTGAAACCACCCCCGACGAACCGTCCTTCATCGAGCCCGTCGCGGAGACGGCGCCGCAGGCTCCCGTTGAGCTTGAAACGGCGCGTCCGTCGCATGTCGCTGACGCGGCGCCGGCCGCCGAACCAGAACCAGCGCCGCCCCCGGTGATTCATATCGCAAAGCCGGCGGTAGAAAAACCCGCGCCAGCTCCAGCGCCCCGTGGGGCCATCGTTCTTGGCCGCATCGATCTCAAGCAAGCCCAGAGAGCTCCAGCAGCGCCGCCGCCGGGCGCGCGTCGTGCCGTTCCCGGCGCGCCGGCGTCGACGGTTATTCCGAGCGCGCCGATAGAGAGCGCCCCGGCCGGGGCTGAGGGCGAAGCGGGGAAACCGGCGAAAAGCGGCCGGCACAAGAAGCGGGTCGTAAAAAAACAAGATGTACTCGAGTTCCGGGAACAAGACCTGCGGGCGGGGCGCATACCGAAAAAGAAAAGGGCCCTCCCCGGCAGAGAGCAGAGGAAAACGGCAATCACCGTTCCCAAGGCAATCAAGCGAGTAATCAAGATCTCCGAGGTAATTACGGTGGGGGATCTTTCCCGCGAGATGGGCGTGAAGGCCGGGGATGTTATCAAAAAGTTGATGAGCATGGGCATGATGGCGACCATCAACCAGATGCTCGACGCGGACACGGCGACGTTGATTGCGTCCGAATTTGACCATCAGGTCGAAAACGTCGCCTTTGACGCCGATAGCGCCCTGGAAGTGGAACACCATATCGAAGAAGAGGAAACCGCGCTGGAGCCGCGTCCGCCCGTGGTGACGATCATGGGGCATGTCGACCATGGCAAAACCTCGCTGCTCGACGCGATTCGCAGCACCAACGTCACCGCCCAGGAGCATGGCGGCATCACTCAACATATCGGCGCTTACCACGTGCAAGTGGACGGGCGCAGCGTGACGTTTCTCGATACGCCGGGGCACGAGGCCTTCACGGCCATGCGCGCGCGCGGCGCCAAGGTCACTGATATCGTCATTCTCGTCGTTGCCGCCGACGACGGCGTCATGCCGCAGACGGTGGAGGCGATCAACCACGCGCGCGCCGCGGAAGTGCCCATCGTCGTGGCCGTGAACAAAATGGACCGTCCCGACGCCGACCTCGAGCGAGTGAAAAGAGGGCTCGCGGAATATGGGCTGGCAGCGGAAGATTGGGGTGGCGACACGGTGTTCGCGCCGGTGTCAGCCAAGACCCACGATGGCATACCGCATTTGTTGGAAATGGTGCTCTTGCAGGCGGATATTTTGGAATTGAAAGCGAATCCAGAGAAATTGGCGCGCGGCACCATCGTCGAGGCGAAACTCGACCGCGGTCGCGGCTCGGTGGCTACGGTCCTGGTGCAGGAAGGGACGCTTCATGTCGGCGACGCCTTTGTGTGCGGCGTGTTTCACGGCAAGGTGCGCGCGATGATCGACGACAGCGGGCACAAGGTAGACGTGGCTCCGCCTTCCGTTCCGGTGGAGATTCTCGGCTTGCAGGGAGTGCCGCAGGCGGGCGATTCCTTCGTCGCCGTGGCCGATGAAGCGAAGGCGCGGCAGGTGGCTGAATTCCGCCAAAGCAAGCAGCGCGAAACCGAGCTGGTCAAGAGCAGCAGGGTTTCACTGGAAGAGCTTTACGACCAGATCAAGACCGGCGATGTTAAAGAGCTTCGCCTGGTGCTCAAGGCCGACGTCCAGGGCTCCGTGGAAGCGATCACGGAAGCGCTGGCGCGCATGTCCGGCGACGAAGTGAAGCTGCGAGTAATCCATGGGTCGGTGGGCGGTATCACGGAGAGCGACATTCTTCTCGCCGCCGCTTCCAACGCCATCGTCATCGGCTTCAACGTCCGGCCCGAATCTAAGGGAGCTGTTCTCGCTGCCCGCGAAGGGGTTGATGTGCGTCTGTATACCATCATCTATGAAGTCGTGGCGGACCTGCGCGCCGCAATGGAGGGCTTGCTGGAGCCGACTTACCGCGAGCAAGTTCACGGCCGGGTGGAGATCCGCCAGACTTTCAACATCCAAGGTGTCGGCACCGTGGCCGGCTGCTATGTCACAGAGGGTAAGATTCAGCGCGGCAATCAGGTGCGGCTCACCCGAGACCAGGTCGTGGTCCATGAAGGCAAGCTGGCGACCCTCAAGCGCTTTAAAGACGACGTGCGCGAGGTGGCTTCGGGCTACGAATGCGGATTGAGCATCGAAGGGTTTCAAGACGTCAAGCAAGGCGATGTCATAGAAGCCTACGAGCGTACTCCCGTGGTGCGGCGCATTACGCCAAATCCCGCGGGGCGCGAGTCAGGGCGGGTGACGGCGGCGGAAACTCGTTAAGAACACTTCCGGCAGCGCGGCGGGCCATGATCGTGGGGGTTCTCAAACTCAGTTTGGTCTTGCCTGAGAATCACTCACTCAAGGGCAAGCGCGGCGTCATCAAGCGCATTCAAGCGCGGGTCGCGGATAAATTCAACATCTCTGCCGGCGAATGCGGCGACCAGGATCTCTGGCAGAGCGCGGTGTTGGGCTTCGCCGTGGTCGGCAGCAGCGAGCCGGTGGTGCAGGCGACATTGCAGAAAGTGGTAGACTTCGTCGACGGCATGGGCCTCGCCCAGGTCGGCGATTCGAGCAGCGAAATTATTCATTGTTAGACTGGGACGCGCAGCAAACTGGCCCATATTATCGGAATCAGTCAGAGCCTTCGGGTCGCATGGCTCGCCTCCAGTGACCCTTCCGTTCAAAGTTCAAGGTTCAATGTTCAAAGTTTCGGAATCCGAGTCGCCACGTTGAACCTTGAACGTTGAACCCTATGGACTACCAGCGCTCAGACCGCGTCGGCGATTTGCTCGTCGAGCTAATCTCGGAACTCATCAGCCGCGAGATCCGCGACCCGAGGGTGCGCGGGGTCACGATCACTGCCGTGAAAGTAACCAGGGACCTCAAGCATGCCCGCGTTTACTTCAATCTCCTCGGCGGCGGCGCGAACCGAGATAGCGCGCTGGCGGGACTGCGCAGCGCCGGCGGTTTCATTCGTTCGCGGGTCGGCAAAGAGATCAATTTAAGGTTTGTACCGGCAATCGAATATTTTTATGACGAGACCGAAGACCAGGCCCAACGAATCGACGAATTATTGAAAAAGGTCAAGGAACCGTCGTCAGAATAGCAAGGATTCACCACGAAGGCACGAAGGATACGAAGTTGAAAAAATTCGAATTTCCGAAATTTTATTTCGTGATCCTTGTGCGACGATGATTCAAATTTTCCGCGGCTTGCGCAAATTTTCGCATTCACCACGAAGGCACGAAGGGCACGTGTTGAAGAGTGTAAATATCCGAACCCCTTCGTGTCCTTCGTTCGCAGCCTATACGGTTGCTTGTCTAGCCGGTGAAAGTCCGGCCACGGGAATTGGTTGTTTGCCCGTGTAGCGATACTCGACACCCCCCAGGGGTGACCCAGGAGGTGAAAGCTCGAAAGTAAACGCCCAAGCC
>DASWHT010000561.1:0-12538 GCA_036398075.1 Binatia bacterium
GCCAACCTGCCCGAACAGCTGCTATTAATTCAGCGCCCGATGATTTAACGGAAGTTGCAATTGGAGAGAGCAACCCTTGTGCCAGAGTCGCCGTTTCTAATTCGGCTTAAATTTCTGAATCTTCCCCTAAAAGTCATTTACTGAACGCCTGTCCATTAGTCACTTCTGCCTAGGAATAAGGCATGGCTGAGTTGAGTCAGCATCTCGAAGACTTGGATGTTATGGCCTCTCGTCCTCTAATAAGCCGAACACGCCCTTGAAAATCTCCGTCGCGTCGCCTCTGATCGTTTCCAGATATGTTTCGTGTCCTTTTTCCTGAAGGCCACGGAAAAGAATTCGGTAATGCTCTAAGGTTGGTCCAACACGATCTGGAACGTGTCCGTAATGCAACCGGTGAGGGCCAGGATTGCTTTAGAGACTTCGAGATCGACCGCTTCTCTATTAGCTCTAACGGCTCCGTCAGCTTCGTGCGAACAGAGGCCCTGTTGCTTCAACGCGCCGAGATGAAGAAAGACAAAATCTTCCCTGACTAAGTCCGCGAGCTGCTGCCGCTTCGTATTGAAGTGAGAACAGCGTAGGGGTCAGACATAACAATCAGATTCTGCTGAAAAACCCTAAGAATGCTTCGACAGGCTCAGCATGAACGGAAAAACCTCCAATGATTTCAACGGCTCCTCCGTTCGTCCTGAGGCTCTCGAAGGATGAACGGAGGGTTTTTCAGCAGAATCACAATCATTACAATCTATTTTTAGCGCCCAGCGAGGCAACACAGCTATGGACAAACCCAGGCCGCGCGCGAAGTCGGCTTTTTTCTGCGCCGCTTCCAAGTAGCTCCGTGCGTACGCTGACGGCGAAACTAGCCCGGCGATCATACCAAAGAGAACGCCTATGAAGGCGACGAATCGCAAACGGGTCATGTGTCGCACTTCCTAATTTTTGCTGTTACGGCGCGTAATTACCCGGACGCGCCGGGCCGCCGCTCAAGCCGGCGGGTGAACCATCGGCGCGCCAGCATGCGGCGCCGCTGAGCAAACCGGATTCGAGCACTTCAACGCCATTCATGCCGCCGCCGATGTTGAAAACCCTATTGATGACGTGCCCCATCGCTTTCAACTCTCCGACAACGTCCGACGGCGCATCCGCTTCGATTTCCGTCACTCGGCCATTGGCAAAGACGCGCGGCGCTTCCACGGCTTGTTGCAACGTCATCCCATGATCGACGACGTTCAAAATCGTTTGCAAGACGGATGAAGAAATTCGCTCTCCGCCCGGCGTGCCGAGAGCAAACCAAGGCGAACCGTTTTTGAGAACAATTGTCGACGAAGTGTAGGTCAGCATGCGCTTCCCCGGCGCCACCGAATTCGGCCGTCCAGGACGCGGATCGAAGAGCGCCATGGTATTGTTCATGAAAGCGCCGGTGCCGGGAATCACGGCGCGGCAACCGAAGTATTCCATCAGCGTCTGTGTCATCAGGACCGTGTTGCCTTTGGCGTCCATCACCGTGATGTGCGTGGTATGAGATGAATCCGATATGCGCGCCGCATCCCCGGCAATAGAACCGGCGCGCCGCAGATCGATTTCACGCCGCCGCTCCGCGGCGTAGTTTTTGTCGAGCAATTTGCTGACCGGCGCAGCGACGAAACTTGGATCGCCGAGATGCTGGTTTCGGTCCGCGAAGATGATCTTCAAAACCTCCAAAATGAGATGCCAATAACGCGGGGTTCCGAAACTTATCGACTTCAGATCGAAGCCTTCTAAAATATTCAGCCCTTCTTGAATCATTATTCCGCCGGCGCTCGTGAGCGGCACGCCGGCGATCTGATGGCCACGGTAGGTGCCGCGCACCGGCGCGCACTCGATGACCGAGTAGGATTCGAGATCTTTCTTCGACAGGAGGCCGCCGTGGGATTGAACTTCGCTTGCGACTCGATCACCCAGCGAGCCTCGGTAAAGCGCGTCGGGGCCTTCCTCTGCAATCAAGCGCAGCGTCGCCGCGTGATCGGGATTTTTTATGCGATCGCCGATATTCGGCGGCTTTCCTGCCGGCAAGAAAATCTTCGCCGACTCCGGGAACAACGTTAGGTTGTTTTGCTCCCGCTCAATGCATTGATGTAAATGCTGTCCCAGAGGAAAGCCATGTTCAGCATAAGCGATGGCGGGTTCGAGAACGAAAGAGAGCGGCAACCGCCCCATATCTCTGTGCAATAAGCACCAGCCTTTAAGCGAGCCGGGCACGGCGCAGGCGAGGTAGCCGATGCGATTTTTCTTGCGCGCTGTGTCCGCCGAAACCGTACCGCCGTTGGCTTCGAACATGTCAGGCGCCGCCGCCAACGGCGCAGGACTATAGTTATCGATCACATGGAACGCGCCGGTGTCGCCGTCGCGAACTAGAATGTAACCGGCGCCGAAGATGCCGACCATCATCGGCTCGACCACTGAAGCCGCGAAGGCCGTCGCTACCGCGGCGTCCGCCACCGTTCCACCGGCAGCGAGCATCTGAATGCCTGCTGCCGCCGCCATCGGATGATTCGCCGAAACTACGGCCTGCGATGCGATTACAGGTTGTTTACGGGTCGGTGTCGGCATGAACGCTGTTGACCAATAACGCCTGCGCAACTTGGAAATCCTCCGGGCGGGAGCGGGGTGGAGTGAAGGGGCAAGATCAGTATTCCCCCTCCCCTCTGTCCTCGTTCAACGGAGCCCTCGACGAACTCCCCTCTCACGAAAATGCCTTCTGATTCGCAACGGCATGAAATGAGTTCACCTCGCGATTTTGTCTTCGACCGCCGGCCAGTAGGCCCAAGCGAGGCCAACCTTTATGTGGTGGCACGGAAGGTATTCGACTATTTTTGCCGGCCGCTGGCATGCCGCCGCCACCGAGATCCACGCGCGGATCTCGGCCGTGCCACCGCGCACCGTGTCGGAATCGAACGCAAATAGATTCTTCAGCTCTTCCCATCTGCCGCTTTCAAGACGCTCTAACACCCAGCGATCGAGCGGCTCGTCGATCCAGCCGGCCCGCGGTCCGAACGGATCGTGGGACAAACCGCCGGAGGCGTAAATGGCCACACGTTCCGGTCGCGCCGCGAGAATATCTCTAAGCGCCACGCCCAACTCCGAGCAGCGCTTGGCCGTGGGCAACGGTGGAAAATTCGCGTTGAGAAAAATCGGAATGATCGGCAGGTCCAACTTGGGCATCAGTTTCGGCGCGGGAAGAACGATCATGTGCGACACGCCGCGCTGCGGATCTCCCAATGGCTGCATCGCGGCGATATTGGAGGGATCGAAGCCGCGTTTGACCAGCTCTTTGAGAGTATACGACGCGAGCTCCGTGTGCACGGGAATATGAATGCGCGACGCTTCGGCAGGTTCGTCCATGTAAAACGGTTTGCATGAGCCCCACACCTCTTTGCCGGTAAACACCGCCAAGGTCGGCATGTTGCTGTTGTTAAACAGATCGATATGGTGGTCGCCGATCATGATCAGCGCGTCGGCTCTATAGGTTTCTAATTTCTGCCGCAGAACATCGAACGCGGCGTTGATGCGAACCAGATACTTTTCCAGCACTTCGCGAGTCTCCAGCTTGGCTGTAGAGGGTTGCGATTCCTTGGTATAGTCGGGAATCGCGCCATAGACGCGCGGCCAGATATCGAGAGGACAGAACATCCCAGGCGCGTGGGATGACGCAAGTCCGAGTCCTAACATGGAGAACGCTTACTCCTTTCCATGCTGATGAGCCGGCTCCCGGGACGCCCGTTCCCCTCGGGATCCCTCCGCGTCCCTGGACTTCACGGCGAGTCGCCGCCATGCGACAATGCCGATATCGTTGGATTGCAGCCGCTCCGGTCCTTCTTTAAGCGTTTCAAGCACCCGCTTGTCCTGACCCACATACTGTTTGTTGTAGGCCCACTTCCAGTAAATAGGAAAGATCAAGTTTCTAAACGTCCAAATTTTCATCTGGACTTTGATCGCTTCAAGCTTGCCTCGAACATCAGACGTCTTGATCACGTCCCAGAGGAAGTGGCGCGTGGTTCGTTCATCAATGGGCACCGCCCATTCGAGAAACACCGTGCGCCGGCGCACGCGCACGCGCCGCCAGCCGGGGAGATGGATGTCTTCCGTAATAAATCCTTGCCGGCCATCGGGGACTGTTATCGGCGTGCCGCGCGACATGCGCGCCCGGAAAAGTTTGCGCGCTAACCGCTCCCACCAAGCGTTTTTCGGCCATTTGCCCAAGCCGGGATATTCAGCGATTTCGGGCGCGTTCCAACTGACAAAGATCAAGCCCTTGCCGTCTTCCGTTTCGACCACGCCGATCTTGCGCCAGGCTACCCAGTCCATATAAAGCGTGCGCGGCATGGAGCGGCGGTGCAGAATCGGCGCGTGATAGCCGTCGGTATTTTCCGTCACCACGCGCCAGTTGGCGTGCCATACTTGAACATCCATGAAGGTCGCGGTGGTGCGGTCGCCGAGCTCGGGCGGCAAATCTTCGTCCAGCTTGACCGGGGTTTGATCACCCATCCAAATCCAAACGAGCCCGCGGAATTCTTCCACGGGATAAGTTCGGACGCGAACTTTGCCCGCCAAGGAACAATCGGGTCCTTCGCTCAATACCGCCACCAGTTTACCGGAAGTGTCGAACGTCCAGCCGTGATAGGAACAGGAAAGCGTGCTCGGATAGTAAATGCGCCCTTGGGAAAGCGATGCGCCGCGGTGCGGGCAACGGTCGTTGAAGGCGTGCACCTTGCCGGTAAGCGCATCGCGAAAAACCGCGACGTCGTCGCCCAGGAGTTTTGCCTGTACCGGTTTGCGCCTCACGTCTTTCGAGGCGACGGCGGGATACCAATAGTTACGATAACCCAACGCCGGAATTTGATCACGGCTCACGCCTGCGGCGGATGCGCTCTGGGTTCCTGAATACTGATTGCCTGAATTGGTCGATGTCAGCGCATCCATCTGCTGCTCACGCAACTTACCGCATTGATTTTCTACACCAACGCCTTCTTCCAATCAGCCTCAAGCCGTCCTAAACCGTAGGAATCCCACGCGGCGGCTGCCTTTTCGAGATACTTCGCGGCAGGCAACGCGATTTCGGGAAAGCCTTCATACTTTTTTGTCGCGTCAATGAAAAGCTTGCCACTGGTTCGGTCGCGTGACGGCAAATTGGCATCCAGCGTCGCCGACGGGTCCAGCGTCATGGCTGCGACTTCGGGCATCACATGAACATCTTTCTCCGGCCGCACGCGAAACGCTAAAATCCATTCGCGCGCGAACGCGTCGCGGATATTGACGTCTTCATCGGTGACGACGATCCACTTGTAGTGATAGAAACCGAACTTCGACCACACCGCCATAGCCAACTGCAGCGGAAAACTGATATGCGGTTTTTTCGCGCTGATCCAGAGCATGGCAGCGGCGCCGCCGGATTCCGGCAAATGCACATCGATGATGCCGGGCATTTTGAGTTCTTGAGTCAAATGGTGCCACACCGCGCCCTCACCCATGACCTGCCGGCAGACACTGCTCTCGCTCGGCGGCATCTGGCTTAGCATGCCCTGCAGAATCGGCTCGTTTCGGTAGGTGATGCACGTCGCTCTGAACACCGGCTCCCCCCGCGGCGAGCTTGTCATGTAGCCGGTAAATTCACCGAATGGACCTTCGGGTTCGGTGGTGCCGGGAATAAACTCTCCCTCGATCACGATCTCAGAAGAAGCGGGGACTTCGAGATCGCTGGTCTCGCATTTGATCATTTCGATGGGCGCGCCGTTGATATTCCCGGCGACGGCGATTTCATCCACGCCGTACGGAACTTTCGCCACCCCCGCCAGGTAGATGCTCGGCTCGCATCCCATGACCAGCGCCGCGGGCATGGGTTGGCCGGTTTTCTCCCACGCGCGAAGATGCATCGCCGCGTGTTGGTAGTCGGGCCTGCCCCACTGAATGCCAAGTTTATCGCGTCCTTTGAGTTGCGATCTGTACATGCCTACGTTTCTCGCCTGGCCATTTGGGTCTTGCGTGACCCAGAGCGGCGTGAGATAAGGCCCCGCGTCTTTTCCCGGCGACCAGACGGGAATGGGTAGCTTGTGCAAATCGACGTCGCCGCCTTTAACAATATTTTCTTTACATGGACCTTTTTTAACGAGCGTGGGCTGAACGGGCCAAGTTTGCGCCTGGCTCCAGCGCGCATGGATCTGGTGCGCGTCAGGTTCAACACCCAGTACACGAGATAGAATCCGCTTCGATCCGCCCACCACACCCGCCACAAATCTCATGCCGGCATAACCGCGGATGCGCGAAAATCCGATGCCATATCGGTTCTGCTCCGATACGCCGCTGAACACCAATCTTGTAATCGAGCCGACTTCCCAATCTTTGTCGACTTCCTTGCCGAGCCAGCGAAACAGTCCCTCTTTTTCCAAAGCTGCAAGACAACTTCGGAGGTCGGTTGCTCTCCGTTCCATCTCGTCCTCAAAATTCCGGTCCAAACGGTCAAGTTTTTTAGATTCGCGTGATTAATGCGATGCGACGTTCGTACTGAAAGGGTTTTTCAGTGACACATTACGACTTTCGACCGATATAAGCATGGTTCAAGGGATGCAAACAAGGGCCGAACTTACGTTGAGTTACGTTCCCAACAGAGACCCAGCGCGGCCAAGCCGCAACCAAAGAAGACATTTAACCGCAAAAGCCTGTCCTGAGCGAAGCCGAAGGAACGCAAAGGGCGCAAAGAATGCTGCGCGCAGCCGGTTCAAGTAGTTCAAGCCGTCCGAGCCGTATGGGTTCGTTAAACAATCAGTACGTTTGTATTAGTTCGCGGCCGATCATTTCGAACCGCTTTTCGATTCAAGCTCTGCCTTTACCTCTCTGACAAACTGAAAATCCATCACCTTGTCCCGCGGCACCGGATCGGCCAAGTTCATCGGCAAGCGCACGTCATATTCGAGCACGGTTTTTATGCCTTCTTCAGACGGCAGCCCCGGAACGCCGTCTGGCAAAGCGCTGCTAAAACGCTTGACCGCGGTCACCACCATGCTTCGTGTCGCGTTTTTAGACTGAAACCGCCTCATAGCTATATCCGCGGCGTCTGCCGGGTTGGCGCGGATAAACATGAGGGAGCGCATCATGGCGCGCAGCCATCTCTTTACCTGCGAGGGGTTTTCCGCAATTTTCTTGTCTGTCGTCAGAAAGCCCTGGAAGGGGAAAGGAAAAAGATCGCCGAGATAGGTCAATATGTGCAGGCCTTCCTTTTCGGCCACGACTGCGCTCATTGGATCCAAGGCCGTGGCCTGCACCGCCCCCGACTTTACCGCTGAAATCCTTGTGATCGGGCTCGGCCCCATGGCGACCCGCGTAATGTCATTGGCGGCAAACCCTTCGCGCTTGACCAGGGTAGTCACCAAAGTGTCCAGCGTGTCGCCGATGGCGCCGATGGCGATCTTTTTCCCTTTGAGGTCGGAAACTTTGCCGATCTCAGGCGCGGCGGCGAGATACCAGGTGACCTTTTCCGTCTGGAACATGATCGCCTTGAGAGGCGCGCCTTTTACCGCCGCGCGCATACCGCTGCCGCCGGCGCCGCTATAGTCCACGTCGCCGCTCAGAAGCGCGGCAATTCCGGTCGGTCCGGGAATCACCACAATCTCATTTTCGAATCCTTCTTCTTCGAATAATCTCTTCTCTTGGGCTACGTAGAGAGAGAGATAATTTAAGCTGCCCGAAGGCGTGGCGGTTCGAATCTTTTCTCCCCAGGCCGGCGGTATACTGAATGCCCATATGCTGATAGGGATGATCAAAAGCGCAAGACTCCTTGAGCGTTTGCTTTTCAACATCGTCCTGTCCTCCTCTTGTAAGTTATAGGCATCTCGGGAAACCGGTGATAGACCTCGCGCTCCAATGGATAAAGGATATGTCACCATGTTGTCTGGCCCGCGGGTATTGGCTAATTCGCCCGCCCAATGGCTTCTCGGGTGAGGCTGAAATCGAACACCTTGGCCGGTGAAACGCGCTCGTTAGTTCCAATAACCTTAAGGATAAATTCCATGGCTTGCTTCATCCATTTATCGTCCGCCAACCCGTCCGGCGAAAGCTCCCGCCGATACTCCTCATACGTGTCGATGGCGAGGGATGGATCCGTGAGCCCCCCGTGCTTTATGAGAGCCTTGATCCCCTCCGCGCGGTCGTTCAAATACACCTTCCGCGCTTTTAACGTCGCCCGTAGGAACGCAACGACCTCGCCGCGTTCCTTCGCGATCTTTTCGCCTGACACGCCCAATCCACCGGTCGGATGATACGCAAAATAGTCGCGCGCTGAGCCGAGGTCTGTGAATCCCTCTTTGCCGAGAATCAAGTAACCAGGCAGATTGATGAGAGCGGCCGCGACTCGATCCGCTCTGATCGCATTCCATATGACCTGCTGGCCGCCCACGACAACCAGCGTGACATCCTTATCAGGGACCAGTCCGTTTTTCTCAAGCATGATGCGCGTCAGGTGATCGAGGGTGCCTCCGCGCGATGAGAGAGCGACAACCTTTCCCTTGAGGTCCTTAATGGACTTGAATTGCTTCTGCCCAATCATGCGGAATACCGGCGCGGGCGACAAAATAGAGACGAGCTTTACATCGATGCCGCGGAGCGCGGCAGTAATGATTGACCCGGACGCGGCCGAATAGCCTACGTCGCCGCCGATAAGAGCCTTCACGCCCAAAGAACCCTGCATGTTGATCTGCTCTACCTCCAAGCCCTCTTCGCGGAAGAAGCCTTTTTCTCCCGCGAGGCCGAAAAGCATTGAATTCGTACCGATAGAGGGAATGGACAACCTGACCTTTTTGAGCTGCGCGAAAAGATCATCAGGGCAGAGGCTCACCGCCAGAAACACGCCCAGAGCTGCGAGCAGGTTAGTTCTCATAGCCTTCCTCCTTTGTTAGGCACTTACCGTTTAAATGTTTCACATAACGACTTTAAGAAAGTTTATCGCGCCAAGACGCGACCGATTCAAAATCCGAAATCCGAATACCGAAAGCGGCCCCGCGGACCGAAACAAAGCCAAACACTTAAAACCCAATTGCGAAATCCGAAACGGGCTTGTTTTGGACCTTGTGATTTCTGACCATTTGAAATTGTTTCGAATTTCGGATTTGTCGTCTTCTTTATACTTGGCGGCCTTTGCCCTTCGACGTTGCTCAGGGTGGTGAGTTTATCGAACCACGCCCTTGCGCGAGTCATAGTTTTTCGGTTTCCTCGATCCGAAATTGGCTGAAAATTTCAAATAGGTTTGCCTAGGTTTTAGGACGACCCGCCGCTCGATGGATGCGGACCATACATATCGAGCTCCATCAGTTGCGCGACTTTGAGTCCGGCCTCTGTGAGACGCAGCGTCGAACGCGATTCCAGCATCCAGGCGTGGTAGCCCTCGGCCACATCCTCCGCCGGCCCGTGGTGTGCTATGCCCTTTGGCACCCAAGTCAAAGTGCCTGGCTCCTTAACCCCGCCCCACGCGCCCGGGCCTGAAAAATAAAGGATGACCTCATCGTAGTCCGCGTTGTAATGGATCGGCGGCCGGCGGCGGCGCCTGGCGCTGAGGGTATAGAGCAATTCGTCTTTGTTCGGCGAGGCGGCGAATTGAGTCGGGTGGCCGGCTTCATTCGTTGGGATATTTTTCAGGTTCATTTTCCACACCGGGTTAGTCCCGCCGTTCATGGATACAGCCGTTAGCACATTGTGCGGTTTGACGTAGCGCGTCACGCCGTCGAACGATTTTACCAGCAAAATCGTTTCACCTTCGCGGGACTCTAAAGTCTCGAGAATCGCAGCCTCGCTCTGGGCGGAGAACGGCGGCGCCGCGTCAAATCGGATCGCTCCCGGAGTTTCCACGATCACCGATAGGCTCGGCCCGCGCAATGGCCGGGCGCTATACGGCACCGCTCTGGGGATGAACACGAAATCGCCCGGCTCGCCGGTGATATTCCCGTAGGCGGTGGCAAATCCGATTTCGCCGTCCTGTATGAAATGGACTTCATCGGCTTCGACATTAGACACAATGAACGGCATCGGCCGCTCGCTGCGGCAGATACTCAGCTGAACGCCCGAGCGCGCTGCGAGAATCGGAATCGGCAGAGCCTCCGGCTCGCCGCGATCCGCCAACGAAACATCTGCTATTCTCAGGCGATGCGGAGCGTGGGGACCCTTGACCGAAATATAGTCCGGCACATGACGCGGGCGAATGACATTGACACCATCGCCGTAGAACCCTTCCCGGCCCCAATGTTCGACATATTGTTCATTCTTTTTCGCCATAACTGCCTCCGTAATTGCAGAAGTGCTTTGCCGCACACTACGAAGCCGCCATCGAATCGTCAACCTGTGAAGCGCCAATCACTTATTTCAATGCCGATAACATCCAGATGCATCACGACATAGACGAGCACGGAGACAAGGCAGAGGCCGAGGTATCCCAATTGTATCCATTCAGACCTTCGCAACATCTCACCGGTTCGAAATCGGCGTGGCAGGGTGGGATAGAGCGCCAGGGCGTGTCGTCTGAGCGTCGGCATAGCTAAAAGATCCGCAAGGATGTTGTAACCGTCCAATTCAAGGAAGCTGAACGGATAGAGATTGATTACGGCGCTTTCCCAAAGCAAAATGCCCGCGCCGAAAAACAAGGACTGCCCGAGCCCAGGCGTTGACCAATAGGCGCATATGAACGCAAGACTTCCGAGTACCACCTCGACCATCGGCCCGGCGAGATCCACAATCACCCGAGCCCGTCGGCTCGACATGAAGATATCCGTGACATCGGCGTAAAATGTCGGGACGATCCCCTGTAACATGAAAAATCCCATCTCGCGCACCTTTCGGCCGTAGGACTTACAAGCGAGTGCGTGGACCAAGACGTGGAGCATGGACACGATTGGGAGCAGAGAGATTATGATTGTCGTGACAAGAAGCGGCCAAGCGGCCAGGCGCAGGGAAATCTCTCGGGCTTGAGGCGCGAGGCGAATAACGGCGAGAAGCGCAATCGCCGTGAGTATCACGCTCGCCCAGAATGCGATCGGGTGAAAGAGCAAAAAACCACCCCGATTGAAAAGCAGCGCGCAATACCGGTCGGCGTTGACTAATTTGAACGAGAGCCGAGACGGGAGCCTGAGGAGAGAATTGCCGGCTCGCGCCCACCGGCGGCCTTGCTTGTCCGGACGAGACCGTTGAAAATCGGAGGCGCCGGCAATTTCTTCGAGAAGTCCGGCGTGGTAAAGTTTCGCCAGAAATTGCCGAATCACGGAATAGTCGAAAGCGCCAAACTGAAAATGAAAGGCTTTGCCAATCTCGGTGAGCGAATGACGGCCGTCAAAGAGTTCCCAGAGAAAGTTTTCTTTTGGACTGAGCAGAAGGTAACGGTCGCGCCGGAAGCTTCGCAGGGTATAGTTCCGGGAGCCGTCGGGGCCGCGCGGCTGAGCGGTGAGCTCCCATTCCGACTCCGGCAAACGTTTGGGTTTGAAAAGCAGGTGAGCCTGGCTGCTTTCCACCTCATGGACTTGGAAGCCACTCTCGCCCGGGGTGCGTGTTAAAAGTTCGAGTTTCGCCGGATCGGGCATCGGAAGTTACGTGGATTTGCGGCCGAGCAGTACCGGATCAGTGGTAGGGGAATAACCGGTGGCTTCCAGCCCCCACCGGATCGCCTCACGCGCCTGTTCATTGGTGGCGCGCAGGCGTTGAATAAAAACACCCACCAGCCGGTAACAGATTTTTGCGCCTATGTCGGCGTGATCAGACATGATTTGATGGAAGGCATCGCGCCGAAGCAGCCATACGAGAGTATCGATCTCGGCCTGCGCCGATGCGGAACGGGGCCCGGCGTCGAATAATCCCATCTCGCCAAAAAAGTCTCCGGGATGAAAGCGGGTTATAACGATATCCACATCGCCGTGAACATGCTTGCTCACGACAACCGTCCCCCGCTCCACGACATAAAGCGCATCCGAGGTATCCATTTCACGAAAGATTGTGTCCCCCGCTTTGATCTTCTTCAGAGCCAAGAGCGAGGTAAGAGTCGCGAGGGTCGGCCCGTCGAGATCCTGAAACAAGGTCACCTTATGCAAAAGGTCGGAAACCATCGCCATGATGGAGCATGATTACGATAAATTTCGCCAATTATCCAGCGCCGTCCCTAAGCCAAAATAGCCGTTAGGCGAAGATCGACCCATGTGGTAGGATGCTTCCGCGCCAACCACTGTTGAGCGAAAATCGCGGGCGTAACCTTCAACAATGTAGGAGGAGGGACAATGAAACGACTGACTTTCATTTCCATGGGCCTGCTGGCAATCGGGTTTACCCTTTTCGGTTGCGCAACGCAGCCATCTAGGCAAGCCGACGCGGGCTGGATCACGCTTATTGACGGCGCCAACGGCATAGACAATTGGAACCGAGTCGGCACCGCCAACTGGACCGCGGCGGAGGGAGTCGTTCAGGCTGACAAGAGCGAGAAGGGTGGCGGATTTCTGGTTTCCAAAAATTCATACCAAGACTTTGTGATCAGGGTCGAGTTCTG
>DASWHT010000562.1:0-6660 GCA_036398075.1 Binatia bacterium
ATGGAGAAATATCCCGAGCGCCGCTGGGCCGCGACTTATGGCAAAGAACTTTGCGTCAGCGTCGACCGGCACAAGGCGCAGTTCAGCACGTGGTATGAAATGTTTCCCCGCTCCTGTGCGCCGAAGGCCGGCGAGCACGGCACGCTCAAGGACTGTATCGCGCGCCTCCCCTATGTCGCGTCCATGGGCTTCGACGTGCTTTATCTGGCGCCGGTTCATCCCGTCGGTTACTCGTTTCGCAAGGGAAAGAACAACGCGCTGGCGGCGAGCCGTGACGACGTCGGCAGCCCCTGGGCCATCGGCGCCAAGGAAGGAGGCCACAAGGCGATTCACCCGCAGCTCGGCACGCTGAAAGATTTCAAACAGCTGGTCACAAAAGCGCAGGAACACGGGATTGAAATCGCGTTGGATATCGCCTTTCAATGCACGCCGGATCATCCCTACGTGAAGGAACACCCGGAGTGGTTCCGCAAGCGCCCGGATGGCACGATCCAGTACGCCGAAAATCCCCCGAAGAAATACCAAGACATCTACCCCATCGATTTCGAGAGCGACGACTGGGAAGCCCTGTGGAACGAACTCAAGAGCGTCATCGAATTCTGGTGCGAGCAGGGGGTGCGTATTTTTCGCGTCGATAATCCGCACACCAAAGCATTTCCCTTCTGGGAATGGGTCATCGCCGAAATCAAGAGGCATTATCCAGACGCGCTTTTCCTGGCGGAAGCGTTCACGCGCCCGAGAGTCATGTACCGCCTCGCCAAAATCGGCTTCAGCCAGTCCTACACATACTTTGCCTGGCGCAACACCAAGTGGGAATTGACCCAGTACTTCACGGAGCTCACGCACGCAGAGGTGCGGGAATTCTTCCGGCCCAACCTTTGGCCCAACACGCCGGATATCCTGACCGAGTATCTCCAATTCGGCGGCCGACCGGCCTTCATGGCGCGCCTGGTTTTGGCGGCGACCCTAGGCGCCAATTACGGCATCTATGGCCCGGCCTTCGAGCTTTGTGAAAATGTCGCGCGAGAGCCGGGCAGCGAGGAGTATCTCAATTCGGAGAAGTACGAGATCAAGCATTGGGGCCTAGACCGGCCCGATAGCCTGAAAGATTTCATCGCGCGGGTCAACCGCGTTCGGCGCGAAAACCGCGCTCTGCAAAGCGACCGGTATTTGCGTTTTCACCCCGTCGATAACGACGCGCTAATTTGTTTCAGTAAACAAACCGAAGATCTGAGCAATGTCATCGTGGCGGTGGTGAATCTCGACCCGCACCATAGCCAATCGGGCTGGGTGGAACTGTCCATGAAGGAGCTCGGCCTTGATCCCCAGCAGCCCTTTCAAATGCATGAGCTCTTAACGAACGCGCGATATCTTTGGCACGGAGCCAAAAATTATGTGCAATTGAATCCCGCTAGCGTGCCCGCGCAGATTTTCCGCGTGCGCCACCGCCTGCGGCGCGAGCAGGATTTCGATTATTTTTTGTAAATGGAAATCGCCGAACATGAAGCGCAAAGCACGAAACGCGGAAACCGTGATGCTGGACGATAACCCGCGCTGGTATAAGGACGCGGTGATCTACGAAGTTCACGTGCGCGCCTATTGCGATGGCAACGGCGACGGCATCGGCGACTTTATCGGGCTTACGGAAAAACTCGATTACCTCCGCGACCTCGGCGTCACGGCGCTCTGGCTGCTGCCGTTTTATCCCTCACCCCTGCGCGACGACGGTTACGATATCGCCGATTACACCGCCATCCATCCCGACTACGGCACGCTTCAGGACTTCAGAGTCTTTTTGCGCGAAGCACACCGCCGCTCCATCCGCGTGATCACCGAGCTGGTTATCAATCATACTTCCGACCAGCACCCCTGGTTTCAGCGCGCGCGGGAATCCACGCCCGGCAGCGGCGCGCGCAAATTCTACGTTTGGAGCGACAGCCAGGATCGCTATCAAGAGGCGCGCATCATTTTCAAAGACTTCGAGCCCTCCAACTGGTCCTGGGACCCCGTCGCCAAGGCTTACTACTGGCACCGCTTTTATTCCCACCAACCCGACCTGAACTTCGATCATCCGGAAGTGCAAAAAGCGCTTTTTAGCGTGTTGGATTTCTGGCTCGACATGGGCGTCGACGGCCTGCGTTTGGACGCCGTGCCCTATCTCTACGAGCGTGAGGGCACCAACTGCGAAAATCTCCCCGAGACCCACTCCTTTTTGAAGGAGCTCAGGCAGCATGTGGACAAGAAATACAAGAACCGCATGCTGCTCGCCGAAGCGAATCAGTGGCCGGAAGACGCCGTTGCCTACTTCGGCGCCGGCGACGAGTGCCATATGGCGTTTCATTTTCCGGTGATGCCGCGACTTTTCATGGCCCTCCATATGGAGGACCGCTTTCCGATCATCGATATCCTCGAGCAAACGCCGGCGATTCCGGAATCGAGCCAGTGGGCGATGTTCCTGCGCAATCATGACGAGCTGACGCTCGAAATGGTCACGGACGAAGACCGCGACTACATGTACAAAGTCTACGCCAACGATTCGCGGGCGCGCATCAATCTCGGCATCCGCCGCCGCCTCGCGCCGCTGCTCACGAGCAATCGAAAACGCATGGAATTACTGAATAGTTTGCTCTTTTCCCTGACCGGCACGCCGGTGATTTACTACGGCGACGAGATCGGCATGGGGGATAACATCTATCTCGGCGACCGCAACGGCGTGCGCACGCCAATGCAATGGAGCTCTGACCGCAACGCCGGGTTTTCCCGCGCCAATCCGCAGAAGCTCTTTTTGCCCGTGATCATCGATCCCGAGTATCACTATGAAACCGTCAACGTCGAGGCGCAGCAGCAAAATCCCAGCTCGCTTCTCTGGTGGATGAAGCGGCTCGTGCTCTTGCGCAAAAGCTACCGGGCCTTCGGCGAGGGCAGTATCGAGTTTCTCTTGCCGGAAAACCGCAAGGTGCTGGTCTTCATCCGCCGCTATCAGGACGAAATCATTCTGGTTGCGGCGAATCTTTCTCGCTTCGTGAATTACGCCGAGCTCGACCTTTCAGCCTACAAGGGGATGGTGCCGGTGGAGCTGTTCGGCCACACGCGTTTTCCGTCCATCGGCGAGTTGCCGTACTTTCTCACCATCGGGCCCCATGCCTTTTACTGGTTCAAGGTCGAAGCGCCGCAAGTTTCCGGAGCCGTCGCGGCGGTCCAAGGATTCGAGCCGGGAAAATTGGAAGCTGCGGGCGGCTGGGAAGATATTCTTCACGGTAAAGCGCTGGCGCAGTTGGAACGCGCGCTGCCGGGGTATTTCCTGAGTTCCCGTTGGTTCGGCGGCAAAGCGCAGCAAATCAGGTCGCTAAAAAATATCGACATCATTCCCTTTGCCGCCGATTCCGTGAGCGCTTATTTCACCACCTGGGAAGTACAGTTTCTCGGCGCCGCGACGGAGAGCTATTTGCTGCCGCTTGCCTTTGCCGCCGGCGATCGCGCCTTCGAACTGCGCCAGGCCAACCCCCAGGCGGTGATCACGCAGTTAAAAGTCAGGGAGAAAGATCGCGAGACCGAAGGGGTGCTGTATGACGCGCTTTACGACACGGGCTTTTGCAAAGCGCTCCTTTCGGCGGTAGCGCGCGGGCGGCGTTACAAAGGCCGCGCCACCGAAGTCACGGCGCAGCCATCGAAGGTCTTCCGCGATCTGCGCGGCGACACAAAGGCGCCGCTCGAGCCCTCGATTCTCAAACGCGAGCAAAGCAACACTTCAGTGGTCTACGGCGACAGGATGATTCTAAAGGTCTTCCGCCGCGTTACCGAAGGGCTCAACCCGGATCTCGAGATCGGCCGCTTTCTCACGGAGAAGGGCGGCTTCGCGCATACCCCGTCCCTCGCCGGTTCTCTTGAAATGCGCAAAGGGAGCGGCGAACCTTCTACGGTGGGTATCCTCCAGGGGCTAGTGGCAAACGAGGGCGACGCCTGGCGTTACACACTCGACAGTCTCGGCCGTTATTTTGAAGAAATCTTGACGCGCCAACCGCGTTACGAAGATGCGGTGCTGCCGAAACAGCAGCTGGTGGACTTGACGGAACAGGGAACTCCTGCCTTCGCCCAGGAATTGATCGGTTCCTATTTACCGTCGGCCCACCGCTTGGGACAGCGCACCGGCGAGCTGCATGTGGCGCTGGCATCCGACCCCAAGAGCCCGGCCTTCGCGGCGGAACCGTTTACGGCGCTATATCGCCGCTCGCTGTATCAAAGCCTGCGGACCTTGGCCGACCAATCCCTTACGCTATTAGGCAAACGCATCAAAGGAGTGCCCGAAGAGCTTCGCGCCGATGCTGAGAAAGTCCTGAAATTGAAAAACGCAATCTTCGACCGCTTTCGCCAAATAATCGAAGCCAAGATCAGCGCCATGCGCATCCGCTGCCACGGCGACTATCATCTCGGGCAGGTGCTTTTTACCGGCAAGGATTTCATCATCATCGACTTCGAAGGCGAACCGGCCCGCCCGGTGACGGAGCGGCGGATGAAGCGCTCACCCCTGCGCGACGTCGCCGGCATGCTGCGCTCTTTCAATTACGCGGCGGTAACCAAGCTGAAAAGTGACGGGATGCGGCCGGAGGATCTGGCCCAACTGCAACCCTGGGCCAGCTACTGGAATCTCTGGGTCTCGGTCAATTATTTGAAAGGATATTTCGCGGCCAGCCGGGGAGCCGTTTTCATGCCTAAAGCCCGCGCGGAAATCGCGCTGATGTTGGACGTCTATATGCTCGAAAAGGCGATCTACGAGTTGGGCTATGAACTCAACAACCGGCCCGATTGGGTGAGCGTGCCCATCGAAGGGATTTTGACTCTGCTCCATCAGCGCGAATAGACGCAAACAAATGGTGGCGGAAAAACTACTGCGCCGCGCTGCGCGGCTATTGAACGTGCAGACCGTTCACTACGACGGGTTGGGCCAGAGGGTCGAACCGCCACCAGAATCGATCTTGAGGGTGCTCGGCATGGTGGGCGCGCACGTCGATAAGATGTCCGATGTTGCCGGCGCGCTGAGAGAGCGGCGGCAGTTTCTCTGGCAGCAAGCGATTGACCCCGTTATCGTTGCCTGGAACGGCGGCCCGACGTGTCTCAATCTGCGGGTACCGAGCCAGTTGGCGCAGGCGGCGGTGAACTATACGGTGGCGCTTGAAAGTGGCGCGAGGGTCGAAGGGGCGTTGCGCAATGATCCCAAATCGAAGCCGGTCGAACGCGAGATCGAGGGCAAGCGCTACGTGACCCGGCGGCTTTATCTCGCCGGGCAACTTCCTCTCGGTTACCACCTCATGCAGGTACGGATCGGCGACCTTGATCTTGTGAATCATTTGTTTGCGGCCCCGTCCAAGGCCTATGTCGGCGAGGATCAGGGGAACAAATCCTGGGGTCTCTTTTGTCCCCTCTACGCCCTCGCGTCTGAGAAAAGCTGGGGGGCCGGCGATTTTTCCGATCTCGGCGCCTTAGTCGACTTCGCGGGCGAGCTCGGCGGCCATGCGGTTGCCACCTTGCCTTTATTATCGGCGTTTTTGGACGAGCCATTCAATCCGAGCCCCTATGCCCCCGTGAGCCGGCTCTTTTGGAACGAATTCTTTCTCGACGTCAATCGCATCGCGGAACTTAAGCGATGCGTCGCCGCGAGATCAATCATTCGTTCTGCCGGTTTTCAAACCGATATGGACAGTTTGCGCGCCGCGCCTCTGGTCGACTACCGCCGCGCCATGGCCCTCAAGCGCAAAGTGCTCAACGAGCTCTTGAGGTGTTTTCTGCGGCAGCCGTCCGAAAGGCGCGCCCAGTTTGAGCGCTTCGTCGCCACTCATCCGGTGGCCCAGGATTACGCCGCCTTTCGCGCTAAAACCGACGGCGAACGCAAGCCCTGGCAGCAGTGGCAGGGCGCCAGCCGGGATGGCACGCTTCGTCCCGGCGACTATGTTGAACATATCAAGCAGTATCATCTCTACGTACAGTGGCAGGCTCATGAACAGATGCGAGTTCTCGGCGAGAAAACTAAAGCCGGCGGCCCGGCGCTCTACCTGGATTTTCCGCTGGGAGTAAACCGGGACGGTTACGATGTCTGGCGCGAACGCGATGCATTTGCCCTCGATGCCAGCGGCGGGGCGCCGCCGGACGGTTTTTTCACCAAGGGACAAGACTGGGGCTTTCCCCCACTCCACCCCGAAGGGCTTCGGCGCCAGGGTTACCGTTATTACATTCACTGCGTGCGCCACCAATTGGAACACGCCAAGATGCTGCGCATCGATCACGTTATGGGGCTGCACCGCTTTTACTGGGTGCCGGCGGGCTTCGCGCCGACTGAAGGAGTCTATGTGCGCTATCGCGCGGAAGAATTCTACGCCGTGTTAAATTTGGAATCGCACCGCCACAAAGCGCAAATCATCGGAGAGAATCTCGGCACCGTGCCGTCTGCGGTTAACGCCGCCATGGAGCGGTACGGCATACGCGGCATGCATGTGAGCCAATTCGGCGTCCGCACCGAGCCGCACAACGCCATGGACCGGCCGGGGCGCCGAACCATCGCCAGTCTCAACACCCACGACACGCCAACTTTCGCCGGTTTTTGGAGCGGCGCGGATATTGCCGACCGCGTGGCGCTCGGACTCATAAACGAATCGGACAGCCGCTCCG
>DASWHT010000563.1:0-4544 GCA_036398075.1 Binatia bacterium
ACGGCACCACGGTGATGACCGGAGCCGCAGCGCTACAGATTGACGACGGCGCCTATCTGTCGCAACTGGCGCTCGCCGCTTGCGCGCTGGCGCTCGAAGCCATGAAGAGCACCGACGATCCCTTTCGCGAAGCCGTGCAAGTGGTGAAAAATCATCCGGGACAAATCGAGGCCGCGACCTTGTGCCGCAAGTTCATCGAAGGCAGCGGCTATGTGCGCAGGTTAGATGACCTTCGTGCCAGGGTGCGAGAGAGCCTGCACGGGAACAACGACTCGATGGCGCGCTCCGACGAGGCGATTCAGCAGCCCTATTCGTTGCGTTGCGTGCCGCAGGGGATCGGGCCGATCCTTGAGGCCGTGAAGATAAACCAAGTGGTTATCGAACGCGAGCTCAACTCCGCCAACGATAATCCGTTGTTCGATCCCGTTGAGGGTTGCGTGTATCACACCGGAAATTTTTATGGCGGCCACGTGGCCCGCGCCCTCGATAGTTGGAAGATCGATCTGGCGACGATGGGAAACTGGCTGCATGCGCTGATCGCCATGCTCGTGGATGAGCGATTCAATAACGGACTGCCGGCAAATCTCGCGCCGCACCCCGGCCTTTTCTCCGGCTTTAAGGGCATGCAGCTCTGTTTAACCAGCTTGGTTTGCGCGCTCAGGCAGTTGGCGAATCCGAGCATGATCCACACCCTACCGACCGAGCAATACAATCAGGATATGGTGAGTTTGGGAATGCACTCGGCGTTGACCGCGATGCAGATGACGAGGATATTGCACGATGCCACCGCGATTGCGCTGATTACCCTCTGCCAGGCCATCGACCTGCGCGGCGGCAGCGAAAGGCTGGGACGTGGCAACCGCGCGGTTTTTGACGCGGTCAGACGCGAAGTGGCCTTCGCCGATCAGGACCGTCCCATGGACGGCGATATCAGAACGGTTGCCGAGCTGATCCATGAAAGATCGATTCCCATTCCTGAGCTTTAGGAGGCCCTATGAATATCTTTGATTCGCTGGAGCGCGCGCAAATTCGTTTCCCCGACAAAGATGCTGTGATGTTTAAGGGGCAAAGAACAACCTACGGCGAGCTTTACGAGCAGGCTTGCCGTCTCAGTGCCGCGTTGAGCAAGCGCTTCGGGCTTTTGCGGGCTGACCGGGTGGCAATCTTTTTGCCCAACATTCCGGAGTTCATCGTCTCCTATTACGCCATCGAAAAACTCGGCGCCGTCGCGGTCTCCCTCAACGTGATGCTCAAGCGCAACGAAGTGGAGTTCATTTTACGCGACTGCGGCGCACGGGTGCTCATTGCCATGCCGCAGTTCCTCGAAGAGGTCCCGGAAAATATCTCCTCTCTCGAAGCCATAGTCACCGTCGGCGCGACGGACCGGCCCGGCTGCTGGCAATTTGCCGAGCTGGCGTCGGAGCGGCCGGCATCGGCGGCGCCCGGTGCGCGTGTCGAGAGCGAAGACGGCGCCGCTATCCTTTATACCTCCGGTACTACGGGGCAGCCCAAAGGCGTTTTGCTCACCCACGGCAACCTTGTCTCTAACTCGCAGGCCACCCACCATCATACACGCATGACAGCCGAAGACCGTTTGCTATGTTTTCTGCCTTTGTTTCATTGCTTCGGGCAAAACTTCATCATGAACACCGCGGTGCAGGCGGGGGCGACGCTGCTCCTGCACGAACGTTTCGTTCCTGATGAGATCCTGAAGTCGGCGATCGACAACAAAGCCACCATGTTTTTTGGCGTGCCCGCGGTCTACATTCGCCTGCTCGCCCAACCCGATATCGAAAAGAATCTGGAATCGATTCGCTATTATTTTTCCGCCGCGGCTCCCATCACCGTGAAAACCGTGAGAAGCTGGCAGGAACGATTCGGTCAGATCATTTATGAAGGCTATGGGCTTACGGAGACGTCGCCTTTTGCGACTTACAATCACGATTCCGAGTATCGCGAGGGTAGCGTTGGCACGGCGATCCAGTACGTCACGCTGAAAATCATCAATGAGCGGGGTGAGACACTGCCGCCCGGAGAGCTGGGAGAGATCGCCATCAAAGGACCGAACGTCATGAAAGGATATTTCAATCGGCCGGAGGAAAACGCGCGGGTCATTCATGACGGTTGGTTTCTAAGCGGCGACATTGGCCGGATGGAGGGCGATGGGCACCTTTATCTAGTTGACCGCGCCAAGGATATGATCAACGTCTCCGGCTTCAAAGTGTGGCCGCGGGAAGTGGAAGAGGTCTTGTCGCAACACCCCGACTTGACCGAATCGGCCGTGATCGGCGTGCCCCACCCCGTATCGGGTGAAGCCGTCAAGGCTTTCGTCGTGCCCAAGAAAGGCGCGCAACTGACGGAAAAAGACGTCATCGACTTTTGCCGCGATCGTATCGCCGTCTACAAGGCGCCGCGCTACGTCGAATTCATCGACGCCTTGCCGCGTAATCCCTCAGGCAAGGTGCTCAAGAGAGAGTTGAGGTTGAGAGAACCGGAAAGGAAAAAGGTGGCGTAGCGCACTTTGCTGAGCCTGTTCGGGTCTCGTGTTCCGGGTTTCGAGTTGGGAACGGGAGACCAGAAACCAGAAACTGCCAATGAACGAACGCGTTGCCATTATTGGCGTCGGCATGACGGCTGCGAGGCCCGCCACGGAACATCTCTCGTTTAAGGAGATGATGTTTGAGGCGGCGCAAAAGGCCTACGCGGACGCCGGCGTCGAAGCTCGAGAGATCGAGTCCTTTGTCACCTGCGCCGAAGATCTATCCGAAGGCGTCTCGATCTTCGACGAGTACACGCCGGATCAACTCGGCGCCGTGCAAAAGCCGGTGCACACGCTGACCCAGGACGGACTCCACGGCATTGCCGACGCCGTCATGCAGCTCCGCTCCGGACTCGCCGAGTTGGTGGTCGTCGAGGCGCACAGCAAGCATTCGAATCTGGAGAATCCAGACTGGATTCTCGATTACGCGCTTGACCCGGTGTATAACCGCCCGCTCGGATTCAATCCGCACGTCATCGCGGGTTTGGAGATGAATGTTTTCCTTCATGAACGCGGCATCACCCAAGCGCAGTGCGCGCGAGTCGTCGCCAAGAATCGCACTCACGCGCTCAAGAACATGGCGGCTGCTTATCCGATGAATCTCCGCGCCGAGGATGTCGAATCATCGCCCTACTTCTGTTATCCGTTGCGCGAAGCTGAGATGGCCAAGAGCGCCGATGGCTGCGTCGTAATGGTGCTCGCGAGCGAGAGCAGGGCAACGCGGCCGCGGCGGATCTGGGTGCGCGGCGTCGGTTTTGCAAACGACAGTCCCACTCTGGAATCCCGCGACTGGATCGACGCGCAGTACGTTCGGAGTGCCGCGGCCATGGCTTACCGTCAAGCCGGCATCCAAGATCCGGCTTCCGAGATCGATTTTTTCGAGGTCGACGACAGCTATGCGTATAAGGAGCTGCAGCATTTAGTCGGTTTGGGAATTTATCCGGAGGCCGGGGCAGCAGGCAGAGCCATCGAGAGCGGCGAAACCGGCGCTGCGGGCAAAACGCCCGTGAATGTTTCCGGCGGATCGCTGGGGATCGGCCACATGCTCGAAGCGAGCGGCCTTTACCGCCTCGCCGAGGTCGTCTATCAGCTGCGCGGCGAAGCCGGCCCGCGCCAGCTTGAAAAAGCCAAGGTTGGCATGGCGCAATCCTGGCGCGGCGTGCCGACGACCAGCGGCGCCGTGGTGATTCTGGGTGTGGAGTGAGCAATTTTGGATTTTTGTCTGCGGGGCCGCTTTTGGATTGTGGATTGTCGGAGTGATCGGAGAGATTCAGATTTTAGGGTCATTCCCTTGAAAAAGGGAATCCAGGTTTTCGCCTGGACTCCCGCTGCCGCGGGAGTGACGAATCTGTGCTGGGACAAAGTACGAGACCCATGTCGTCCATCGAAAACAAAACTCTAATAGTAAACTCGAGAGATCGAGGAGACTGGATGCTGATTTTGTATTCAATCCAGAATTAAGAAGATGGGTTATCGTTCAGTAGCGATCGTCGGCGCCGGCATGACCAAGTTCATGCGCCGGGCCTTGGAAACGCCCAAGGAACTTGCCTGGCTTGCCGCCAGTGCCGCGCTGGACTGCGCCGAGATGAAACTTGATCAGATCAACGGTGTCGTGCTCGGCAGCGCGCCTGACGCTTTCGACGGCGTGCACCAGAAGGGTGAATACCTCGCCGATGGCTGTGGTGGTTGGCGCAAACCTTATCTTAGGTGTTACGTCGGCGGCGGCACCGGCGTTTATGCCATCGCCCAGGGGTGGTTTCACGTGGCTTCCGGCCTTTTTGATACCGCGCTGGTCGTTTGCGAAGAGAAAATGTCGAGCTGCCAGCCCCATCCTCAGGCGGCTTTTATCTCGATATTCGATCCGATTACTGAACAGCCGCTCAAGCCGAATCTTTTGTGGATCTTTGCGCTGGAGCAGAATCGTTACATGCAAGTCCACGGCATTACGATCGAGGAAATCGCGCGGGTCGCGGTGAAGAACAAGCGCAATGCTCTGGGTCATCCG
>DASWHT010000564.1:0-8490 GCA_036398075.1 Binatia bacterium
AGAACAGCCGCTCTGAACCCTGCATAAGGGCGATGAGCGAGCCACTTTTCATGGCTGTGGCGCCGTAGCAGGTCAAATTTTCTTGATCGGCAACACTACGTTCGTAGCAACACCCTTTCTTAATGTCGATCGCAAATTAAAAGGGGGGGGGTTCAGCAGAATCCAAATATGATTCTGCTGAAAAACCCTCCGTTCATCCTTCGAGAGCCTCAGAGCCTGCCCTGAGTATATCGAAGGGACGAACGGTGGAGCGGTTGAAATTATTGGAGATTTTCCGTTCATGCTGAGCCCAGTCGAAGCATTCCTAGGGTTTTTCAGCAGAATCGGATCATTACTTACCAGTAATGATCCGATCATCTACCCCCGGTTCGTAAGGGCGCGTGTCGCGCGCGAGATCGATCATTTTGAGGATTTCGTCCGGCGCTTGCGCTTCCTTGGGAAATTCGTAAGGCGGTAGCGGCTTGGTGGCGTCGAAGATCAGTTTCGTCTCCATGGGACCGCGCTCCATACGGTTGTAGCCGTAGGCCGTGGGATTCAAATGTGATCCGATGATGTTGGGGATGATGACCAAATCGCGATCCGCCTGGAAGCGCATTGCCAGCGCCCAGAGAACCTGGGTTTCATTGAACACATCGACGTCGTCATCGACTACGATCACATGCTTGATGTTCGGATCGGTAACAAGAGCTCCGAGGGCCGCTTGCTTCGGCTCACCCTCGGCGCGTTTCTTCAACGAAATATAACAGTGCGACCGGGCCGCGCCGGAGATCGGCATATTCACGCCGGTGGTGCTCGGCACGACTTCCTGGATGCGTTTCAAGAGACTGCCCAGGCGCGGCGCCGCGCCGATGATGTTATGCTCGAAGTGGGCGCTGTGGATGCTTTGATAGACCGGATTCTTGCGCATCGTGATGGCGCTCACTTCGATATAGGGCTGGTCGCCTTCCTTATAATAGTAATGCGGCCATTCGCCGAAGGGACCTTCATAATGCCGTTTCTTCGGCGGCACGATGCCTTCGATGACGATCTCGCAGCGCGCCGGCACCATCAAATTCACCGTCTCGGCTTTCACCACTTCCAGCGGCTCGCCGAGAAATGCCCCGGCGATTTCCAACTCCGACCCGACGCCGGCTTGCTTGCTGACCGCGGCCATGTTCAACGCCGGATGATGGCCGATACAAAGCGCCACCTCCATCGGTTCGTTGTGTTCTTCGTACTCCGTGCGAACGTAACTGGCGTGGTTGGCGGGATTGATCATCAAGCCGAGTTGTCTCTTGCCTTGCTTCTGATGGCGGTAGATGCCGACGTTCACCGCGCCGGTGCCGCGTTCTTTGCAAATCAGAGCGGCGGCGTTGATATAGGCGCCGGCGTCGCCTTCGTTGTGGGTCAGCACAGGCAATAGATCGAGATCGGCATCGTTTCCTTTGAGAATAACTTCTTTACAAGGAGCGTCCTTGAAGGAGATTTCTTTGACCGGCAGGGGATGATGTTCGCGGTGCGCCAGATCTTTCACCATCTGCGGCACGGATGGCGAACCAAGCGACAAAGCCAGGCGCTCATAGGTCGCGCCGAGATTGATCACGAGCGGAATCTTCGATCCTTTGATGTTCTTGAAAAAAACCAGCGGAAACTTGTTTTCCCGTTCGAACTTCTCGACGATGCCACTGGCCTCGTACTTCGGATCGACTTCTTTGTCGACGACAACCACATCTTTGGGCCGTTTTTCGAGCAACTCGTCTAGGTATGACCGCAAATCCTTGGACATGGGACTTCCTCCCGATTTTACACGGCTAAAAATGAGTCCACCGATTGCTGTTCGCAACCGTACGGCAACTCTAACTTTTGTCTATGCTATGCCCGTAAAGTCGCACGCAAGTCAAGCCAGGGTCTCTTTCAAAAGTTTATTATCTGGGTTCCAGGTCCTGTTCGTCATGCCCGCCCCGTGGAAGATCAGCCATTCTTCCATGGGGGGCATCCAGGCTTCTTTTGATTTCAAAACCTTCTGGATTGCCGTTTTCACGGGAATGACGACGGAGTCATTGTCACTTTTCAAGCGAACTTGCGAGATAAGATACTATGACACTATACGAGCCTTTGCTTGACACTCTCCTGTCGTTCTTTTAACAGTGACCGTGGTAATGTGTTATGCGTAACTTGCCGATCCGATGGGGAATCAGCTTGCCGAACCGCGGCGTCCTCTTCGGTCTCACGAACCTGGATACCATGAAGGACGCCACGCTGCTCGCGGAAAAGTCCGGCGTTTTCGAGTCGGTGTGGTTCGGCGACAGTTTGATTCACAAGCCGCGCATCGAGTCCATCGTGATGCTCAGCGCCGCGGCGGCGTGGACCGAAAAACTTCGGCTCGGCGTCATTTGCATGGCGAGCTTTCCAGTGCGTCACCCGGTTCTGCTCGCGATTCAGTGGGCGAGTCTCGACCAGCTTTCCAAAGGCCGCGCGCTCCTGGGCGTCTGCATCGGCGGCGGTCACGATCCGGAACTCAAGGCTTTCGGCGTCCGACGAAGCGAGCGGGTGGGTAGGCTCACCGAGGGAATCAAAATCCTGCGCGGCATCTGGAGCGAAGAAGAATTTGGCTTTGACGGCAAGTATTATAAATTGGCGTCCCAAACTATGCTTCCCAAGCCGGTGCAGAAAACTTGTCCCATCTGGATCGCCGTGAGTCCCGACCGCGCCGCGGTGGGTGACGCGGTGGTGGACAACGCTATGAAACGAGTTACGACGCTGGCCGACGGCTATATCACGATGGGGGTGACGGCGGAAGAATTCAAACGCCGCTGGGAAGTGATCGAAAAAACCGCCGGCGAGTTAGGCAAAGATCTGTCAAATTTCGAAACTTCAATCCACGGCATGGTGAATATCAACGATGATCGCAAGGCCGCCTACGATGAATCGAAATATTATTTCAGTCATTACTACGCGCCGGGTTACCCGCCGGAGGAATTGATCAAAGTATGGCTGGCGCACGGATCGCCGGCCGAGTGCGCCGAAATGATCCAGAGCTGGATCGACATGGGCGTCACCACGCCGGTGCTGCGTTTTACGTCGCGGCATCAAATGGGGCAAATCGAACGCTTTATCAAAGATGTCTTGCCGCTGTTGCGGTTGAAGTGATGGCCGTATGGTTGATAAGAAGTAGCAAGAACAATGGAGTGATGGAGTAACCGGGATTGGAGTGATGGAGTGGTGGAGTGATGGAGTAACCTGAATTGGAGTGATGGAGTATTGGAGTACTGGAGTGATGGGTTCCGGAGTTCCGGCCCAACACTCCATCACTCCAATACTCCAATTGAATTTTTGAGGTTAGCTCATGTTTGACGATCTAAGAGGGTTTCTCGCCCACCTGGAAGACCTGGGACAGCTAAAACGGGTCAAGGATGAGGTGAGCGTCAAGTACGATATCGCCGCCGGTATCCGCAAGACATCCGACATCGAAGGGCCTGCGCTGTTGTTTGCAAACGTCAAAGATTATCCGGGTTGGAGCGTGCTCGGCGGGCTCTTTGCCACCCGCAGGCTCGTCGCGCTGGGCCTCGGCGTGCCGCAAGACAAGCTGCTTGAGCGCTATATGACGCTCGAAGACGTGCGTATTCCGCCCGAGACCGTTGCCACCGGCCCGGTGAAGGAAATCAAATGGACCGGCGATCAGATTGATCTTACCAAGCTCCCTATCGTCACGCACGCGAGCAAGGACTGTGGCGCGTATGTCACCATCGGCGTGCAAATCGGCAAAGATCCGGATACCGGAGTTCGCAATCTTTCGATCCACCGCATGCTGGTGCTCGGCAAAGACCGGCTGTCGCTCTGGGCGCCGGCGGATCATCACCTGGGCCGGATGATTTTAAAGGCCGAGGAAAAGAAAAAAGGCTTGGAAGTCGCCACCGCCGTCGGCGTCGATCCGGCGATTGTCATCGCGTCTCAGGCGAAGGTTCCCTACGGCATCGATGAGTTCCACGTCGCCGGCGGCTTGCGCGGTTCGGCGGTGAAGCTGACGAAGTGCGAGACCATCGACGTTGAAGTGCCGGCGTTCGCCGAAGTCGTCATCGAAGGGGTGACAATTCCCGGCGAACGAGTGGCCGACGGGCCCTATGGCGAATATCCAGGCTGCTACAGCGAAGCAAAGCAGGCGCCGGTAGTCAAAGTCACTGCGATCACCATGCGGCAAAATCCCATCTGGCAAACCGCGCTCACGGGCATGCCGGTGACGGAGAACCACACGCTCATCGAATACGGCAACGGCGCGGTGGTCTACCGTGAGATAAAGAAGATCGTCCCGGAAGTCAAAGCAGTTAACCTCACTCCGGGCGGCACTTTCCGCCATCACGTCGTGGTGTCGATAAAAAAACGCGCCGAGAATGAAGGGCGCAACGTCATCCTGGCTTTGCTGTCAATGGGCATCGGTCTCAAGCAAGTGATCATGGTCGATGAAGACATAGATCCCTTCGATCCGATGCAAGTGGACTGGGCCATGGCGACGCGCTTCCAGGCGGACAGAGACGTCATCATAATTCCGCGCATCGCTTGCTCCACCCTCGACCCGTCTTGTCCCGAGCCGCGCGTCACCGCGGGCCTGGGCATCGACGCCACCGCGCCGATGAAAGACCGCTGGCGCTTTGAGAAAGTCGAAATCCCCGGCGTGGATAAAGTTAAGTACATCTAGGGCCTGGTTCAAAGTTCAAGGTTCAATGTTCAAGGATTGATTCCGAAAACTTTGAACTTTAAACCTGGAACGTTGAACATGTGAGACCTGAGAGAGACGTGAAGAACTTCGAGTACCTCGAGCCCCGGACGGTGGGAGAAGCCTGCCGGCTTCTTGGCAAGCATAACGGCGACGCCAAAGTTTTCGCCGGCGGCGCGCACCTGACGATTCTGATGAAACAAGGGCTTTACCAGCCTAAAGTTCTGGTCAACATCAAAAAAATCCCCTCTCTCAAAGGCATCCACTTCGACGCGAAGAAAGGGCTCACTATAGGCGCTTTGGTGACGCACCGCGATATCGAAACCTCGAGCATCGTCAGAGAAAAGCTTCCCGAGCTCTCGGAAGCGGAAAGAGAAGTAGCCAACATCCGCGTGCGCAACATGGGCACCGTCGGCGGCAATCTCGCATCCGGCGAACCGCTCACCGATCTGGCGCAGATATTTATCGCGCTGGACGGCAAAGTGAAAGTTGCCAAACCCAAAGGCAGCCGGACTATTCCCATTGAAGAGCTTTTCGTCGATTTTTACGAAACGATCCTCGCTCAAGACGAAATATTGACCCATGTGGCGTTACCGCCGCTGCCGCCGCGCTCGGGCATCGAATACATTCGCTTTTCCAGCAGCTCGGTGGTGGACAAGCCGTCGGTGGGAGTGGCGGTGCGCCTGACGTTGGAGAAATCCGGCGATGCCTGCGAAACCGCGCGCATCGTTTTGGGCTGCGTGGGTCCGACGCCCGTCAGAGCTAAAAAATCCGAATCGATGCTGGTGGGCAAAACAATCTTTCCTGATCTACTGGATGAAATCGGCGCAACGGCCGCACAAGAATGCAACCCGATTGCCGACTTGCGCGGCTCGGAACATTACAAGCGGGCGATCGTGCGCACGTTGGTGAAACGCGCCGCGATAAAAGCATACGAAAAAGCGCTCAAGAGCAGCAAGTAGAGATATCCTCGCGCGCCATTCAATTTACAGAATTTTTTTAAACGTTTTGAACGGCTTGAACGTTTTGAACGGAGTTTCTAATGCCCGAACTCTACCCCTATCCCCGATTTTCCCTTGCCGAACGCGACCGCCGTTGGCGGGCCGTGCGCGCCAAGATGGCCGAGCAAAACATCGATGTCATCGTGACGCCGCAGAACACCGGCCACTCCATGGATTTTCAAGCCAACACCCGCTATCTGACCCATTGCGGCGGCGGCGGCGACGCGGATATCGCGGCGGTGTTTCCTCTCAACGGCGAAGTCACCGCCATCGCCACATCGGCGGCGGCGCGCTGGCCCACGGTCCAGGAGTGGACCAAAGATGTCCGTGAAGCGCGGCGTGAATACGGCAAGAAGATCGTCGAGCGATTGACCGAACTTGACGTCGAGCGCGGCCGCATCGGCATCACCGGTCTCGGCGAAGTGGAGGGCACCCGAACGCCCGAGGGGACAATCCTCCACGGGACTTGGACGCGAATCCGCGAAGCGTTTTCCCATGCGCAATTGGTTGACGCGACGCCGGTCCTGACCGAAGTCCGTTACATCAAGAGTCGGGAAGAAATCGAAGTGCTTACGAAATCGATGGAGATCATCGAGCGCGGCTTCGAAGCGGAAATCGAGGCGGCGCGGCCCGGAGTCAAGGACTGGGAAGTCTGGGCCGCCGCGCAGTACGCGATGATGCGCAACGGCTCGGAGATGCCGGTGCACTGCAACTGGGTGTCGGGGAAAAACCCCAAGCGCACCCTCACTCGCCCGAGCATGCGTTTGCTGGAACGCGGCGATTTGATCATTAACGAGCTGGAAGCTTCATGGATCGGCTACCGTTCGCAGGGCGTGCAGCCGGTCTTCGTCGGCTCGGCCGATCCGGCGCATCAGGAATTGATCAAAGTCCAGCGCGAAATTTTCAATCGGGTCTTGGAGAATCTCAAACCCGGCGTCACGGTCAAAGAGCTGGCCGAGCTGACGATTAAAACCGGCGAGTCCGCCGCGCCAAAGAGTGGTCCGGCGGCCGGAGCGAGAGGCGATCTCAACATGCACGGTCGCGGCGCCGGCGACGACGGCCCGATCATTACCGCGCACGCCAAAAGCCCGCGCCAGCTCGCGGTGACCTTGCAGGAGAATATGGTGTTCATCTGCAAGCCTTCAGCTATTTCCGCCGACGGCGGGTCGATATCAACTTGGGGTGATACGGTGGTTATCACACCCGCCGGCGGTCGGCGGTTGGGTAAACGGCCGCATGATCTAGCGGTGTCCGGCGGTTAAAGCTCTCTTGAGGTTGAATAGAAGAAGCGCCGCGGCAAAGATCGTCATCCCCCACGCGAACCAGTCGCCGAAACGGACGTAGTAGGTATCGCCGGTCAGTATTTCAAGCTCGCTTTTCATGACCGCGGCGCTAAACATTGGCAGCGATCGCACTAATTCTCCTTTAGCATTGACCAACGAAGTGACTCCAGTATTCGTCACCCGGAGCAAGCTGCGGCGCGTTTCGATGGCGCGCGATTGGGCGAGCCATAGATGCTGCCAGGGCCCGAGGGATCTGCCATACCAGGCGTCATTGGTCAGATTGATCAGCACATTGGCGCGGGTTTGGCTCACGAACTGACGCACTACATCCGGCATCAAATCTTCGTAACAGATCAGCGGCGCAACGCGGATTGCCCTGCTGAGATGGAACACACGGGGGCCGTCGCCGGGCGTGAATCCATCGGCGAAGGGTATCCCCGGCAAGCGCGATAATATTTTCGCGAAGGGCAGATACTCGCCGAAGGCGAGCAACACCTGTTTATGATAGCGGCCGAGCACGCGGCCTTGGGCGTCGGCGATAAAAGCCGTGTTAAACGCTTTGAAATCCGCCGCCCCCGGCGTGCCGCGAAAACTGCGCGCGCCGAAAATAAAGCTGGCGCGCTCGAACTTGAGCGGCGGAGTCAATTCCCTCGGCAGAACCTGAATTCTCTCGGGCACCCAAAGCTCCACCGCCGACTCCGGCCAGATAACGAGGGGCACGGCATCGAGCTGTGCCGTAAGGCTCATGTGCTTCTCAAGATTCTGCTTGATCAGCGCCGGGTTCCACTTGAGATCGACATCGATGTTGGCCTGCACGGACACCACGGTGAGTTTCCGAGCTTCCGCCATTTCCTCTCCGACGCTTTCGAGGCGCTGGTAGCCGTATACCATGGACACAATCACCGCCAATGCGGCATAGGCAACCGGAAGCAACGATCCGAGGCGTTCCCGTTGCGGCGCGAACGCGGCTTTGTAAACCGCAGCGTTGAGCCACATCACGATAAAGCCGGCGCCGTACGGCCCGACGAGATCCGCGCTCTGGATGAACCACGAAAAAGCGACTTGGGAATTGGCCACGTACCAGGGGAACAATAGCGGAAATAAAAATTCGAGCGGCACCCAGAGTAAGGCGGGAAAAATTTGCAGCGGCCCAAATCCGCCAACTCGCACAAGCGCCGCGAAAATCGCCATCTGCAGGCCCTGTAACGCGGCGTAGATCAAGAAAATAGCGACGCTCGCCGGATATGGAAATCCGCCAAAGACGGTTATCGTATAAACCAGCCAGTGAAAGCCGGCGAGATGCGCCGCAAAACCCATCAGCCAGCCGTAAATTATAGTTTGCCACAAACTTTCCGCCCGGTTGAGCAGCCAAAACAGTGGGACGAAGGCGAACCACGCGAGGGGAAACAGCGGCGGCGCGATGAAGGGCGCAGCGAGCAATAAAGCCGCGCTGCAAGCAGCAAGAATATTCCTTGACATGTTGATTGTTTAAATATAAATCAAATTTCAGCCGGCG
>DASWHT010000565.1:0-2928 GCA_036398075.1 Binatia bacterium
AATTCTGATTTTCCCAGCAAGAAAGCCCTTGCATCTCCAAGGGCTTTCTTGTTTTTGCCGGATTGCTTAGGTAAACTCGTTCTTATTTGCAAATAGTATTGGAGGTTTGTCTCGTGTCGAACCGGACTTATTTTCACCTTGCGCTTTTAATCTTGCTGGCCTCTAGCTCGCGGGTCGCCCCCGCCACTGCCCAGGTTACCCGGCTCAACGTCGGCTATAGCGCCGTGAGCGCCGACCAGTTGCCCGCCTGGGTTGCCAAAGACAGCGGCATCTTCACCAAGAACGGCCTGGAAGTGCAGTTGATTTTTTTCACCGGCGGCACGACGGCCATTCTCGCGCTGGTCTCCGGTGATGTGCCGCTCACCCAGGTGTCCGGACCCGGCCTGGTAAGCAGTTCTCTGGCGGGCTCCGACTCGGTATTCGTCGCTGCTGGCATTACTTCCCTTAACTACGTACTGATGGGCCGGCCAGGAGTCAAAACCACGGAACAACTTAAAGGCGGAACTCTGGCGATTAGCCGGTTCGGTTCGGCCACCGACTCCATCGCCCGTTTTGCGCTGCGCAACGTGGGGCTCACACCGGGCAAAGATGTAACGCTCGTGCAGGTAGGCAGCGGGCCTGAGCGCCTCAACGCGTTGGTCACCGGCAAAGTAACCGCGGCGGTCATCAACCCTCCTTCCAGCTTCATTGCCGAAAAACGCGGCCTCGCGATTCTTGCCGATGTGGCGAAGATGGGCCTGGTATTTCAACATACCGGCGCGGCAACCACCAAAAAATATATCCGCGAGCACCAGGATACGGTTCGCCGTTACGTCAAGTCCCACGTGGAAGCGGTGCACAAAATGTGGACGGACAAGGAAGCCACCATCCGTGCTCTCGGTAAACACATGCCGGGCGTAGAACGAGAGTTTCTCGAGAAGAGCTACCAAAACGTTATGCACGAAACGCTATTTTCGAAAAAGCAGTATCCGAGCCTGGAAGGCTTGAAGACCGTCCTCGATGAGATCGCCGAGAGAGACCCGAGGGCGAAGAGCGCCAAGCCCGAACAATTCACCGACTCAAGTTTTATCAGGGAACTTGACCAGAGCGGCTATATCGACAGCCTGTATAAAAGAAAATAAAGCCGTTCCAGTCGTTCAAGCGGTTTTTGCTCATCTTGATTATTGAAGATTTTGGCTGCTTTATTCGCTTGCCCCCACCTCTTTCCTCCCCCGCCTGAGCGGGGGAGGATGAAGAAGGAGGTCGAATAGCGAGCAGTGATTTATAGATGCTCACCGATAAGAAGGGCGAGGAGGCCGCGCGGGAAATCGCCGCCTGGGCGAATAGTATTTCGTCTACCGTTGACAAGGAGCTCACCGTCGATGTCCACGACGACCACCCTGACTCGAACACTTACTTGATCCGACTTGGCAAAGGCGCCCGTGTCCTACTCTTCCGCTTATCCTACGGCCAGGCGCACGGCGACGGGCGGGAAGCCGAATGCGAACGCACCCTCAGGCGTAAAATCAAAGATCTGTGGAATTTGATATGAAAGAAAATTAGCGACAAAGAGCCTAGCGCGGCGAAGCCGCGACCAAAATTGAGCCAGAAGAGAAAAACATATTCACCACGAAGGCACGAAGTTCACGAAGTTTAAGAGTATAAATATCCGAACCCTTCGTGGCCTTCGTGATCTTCGTGGTGAGTCCTCTCCTTTTTTGCGCCCTTTGCGTTCTTTGCGGTTAAATACTCCTAACCGGATCTCAGCAGCCGCGCCGCGTCTTTGGCGAAGTAGGTAAGAATCATGTCCGCGCCGGCGCGGCGGATGGAAAGCAAAACCTCCATCATGATGCGCTGTTCGTCGATCCAGCCGTTGGCCCCCGCCGCTTTGATCATCGAGTACTCGCCGCTGACGTTATAGGCAGCCACCGGATAGCCGAACTTCTGCTTCACGCGGTAAACTACGTCGAGGTAGGCCATCGCCGGTTTGACCATGACGATGTCCGCGCCCTCGCGGATGTCCATTTCGACTTCCCGCAACGCCTCATCCGCGTTCGCCGGGTCCATCTGGTACGAGCGGCGGTCGCCGAATTGCGGCGTCGACTCCGCCGCTTCGCGGAACGGCCCGTAAAATCCCGACGCGTATTTAGCCGCGTAGGCCATGATCGCGGTGTGCGTAAAACCGTTTTCGTCGAGCGACTTGCGAATCGCGCCGACCCGCCCATCCATCATATCCGACGGCCCGACAATATCGGCGCCGGCGCGGGCGTGGGACAGCGCTTCTTTCGCGAGTAACTCCAGGGTGCTGTCGTTGTCAACGTCGCCATTTTTGATCACCCCACAGTGGCCATGGTCGGTGTATTCGCACAAACAGACATCGGTGATCACCAGCATCTCTGGAGTTTTCTCTTTCATAAGCCGAATTGCCTGCTGCACCACACCGTCGTCAGCGTAGGCTTCGCTGCCCGCGCCATCTTTGTGTTCCGGAATACCGAAGAGAATTACCGCCGGTATTCCCAACGCGCTGGCCTCCTCGCACTCGCGCGCCGCGCGGTCGACGGACAATTGCGCCACGCCGGGCATGGACGAAACCGGCTGAACCTTGTCCTTTCCCGGACCGATGAATAGCGGATAGATGAGATTCTTCGGGCTGAGGCTCGTTTCACGCACCATCGCCCTGATTCTTTCATTGCGCCTCAGTCGTCTTGGCCGGTAACGCGGAAAGTCCATTTGTTTCTCCGAATCCCGATTCTGCTGAAAAACCCTAAGAATGCTTCGACAGGCTCAGCATGAACGGAAAAATCTCCAATGATTTCAATGGCTCTCCGTTCGTTCCTTCGATAAACTCAGGACAGGCTCTGAGGCTCTCGAAGGATGAACGGAGGGTTTTTCAGCAAAATCAATCCCCCCCTTCCCTCCCCCGCTTCCGCGGGGGTTAGGGTGGGGGCA
>DASWHT010000566.1:0-6209 GCA_036398075.1 Binatia bacterium
GGAAACGGAGTCCTTTCCGCGCCACCTCGTTTCGGTTCGCAAGGACTTGCGGCCGGCGGTAACAAAGCGGCTCAAAGAGATTTTGCTGTCAATGGATCGAGACGACGAAGGTCGAAAGATATTACAGCGGATCGATAACACGACAAAGTTCGACCTCCTTCCAGGGGGGGAGGAGATGGTTCGACGAAAGCTCGTCGAATTGTTCCGTCCGCGCGGAAAAAAATGAGGGCTGTTGTTACGGTGACTGAGGAAAGCCTCGCCTGCTCATGCTCAAGGCGCCAGACATTTTTCTTTGATCGACGGTTGTGGGCTCCGAGTCCTGGTGTCAGACTTGCCTAACCTTATTAACTTGCCAAGTTCTTCTGCAGCGCACGGCTTACATTGGACGGATGGTAACCGAGAAACTCAGCTACCTCTGAGGCCCAGTAGCCGCCTTCCAGGACCGCTTCGCATATGACACGTCTTGTGTTGCGAGGAGGCGCAGCTTAGCCGGCGCGCCATTCCACGGGCCGAGGACTTCCTCCCTAACCCGTGGCCGAAGTAGAGGGCTGCGGCAAGCCCAGCCGCTTTGGTCATGAGAGTTGTCTGTCGCGCGCGACATGTCAAATTGCCTACTTGATTTATGTCATTTTGACACTATTATATGATTGATTATGACACGCTATCTGCCACGGGAAATTACCCGGCGTTTGCAGCGTGCGCTCCGCCAATTGCCGGTGGTGGTGCTGTCCGGGTTGCGGCAAACCGGCAAGAGCACGCTGCTCCAGCATGAACCGGTTCTGGCCGGGGGGCGAACTTACCGCACGCTGGATGACTTCGCGACGCTCGCGGCAGCGCGATCGAATCCCGAAGCGCTACTAGAAGATGACGCGATCATAGACGAAGTGCAGCGCTGCCCGGACTTGCTCGTGGCCTTGAAGCGACAGGTCGACTCGCACCGGCGGTCGGGCCAGTTTATCCTTTCCGGCTCGGCGAATCTGGCTCTGCTTAGCCATGTGTCGGAAACCCTAGCCGGTCGAGCTGTTTATCTTTCGCTCCACCCGATGACGCGGCGGGAGATCCACAGGAATATCGAAAAGTTGCCGTTCGTCGCCGAGTTTATCGGATCGCCGCGTCTACCGCGCAGCGCCGCCGAACCGGTGTCCGACCGCGAGGTGCTGACCGGTGGATTGCCGCCGGTGTGCCTCGGGACGGCGAATATGGCGACGGAATGGTTTCGCGGCTACACGGAGACGTATGTGGAACGTGACGTATGGCAGTTGTCGCAAATCACCGATCTCGTGGCCTTCCGCACGCTAACTCAACTCGCCGCCCTGCGCACGGGGCAGGTGCTCGTGATCAGCTCGCTAGCCCGAGACGCCAAGCTGAACGCGGCGACGGCGGGCCGGTATCTCGATTTGCTGGAAGCTTCGTTTCTGATTCGACGTTTGCCGCCTTTTTTGAAAAACCGCAGTTCGCGCCTTGTCAAATCACCGAAACTTCTCGTTGTGGATAGCGGATTGGCGGCGCATCTCGCCGGCGTGACAGCGCTTGAACCAGGCAGCGACGATTTATTGCGGGGGGCGCTGTTTGAAACGTATGTAGCGCAAAATATCACCGCCTTGCTGGAAGCGCATCTGCCTGATGCTCAACTTTCCTACTGGCACGAGCAGGGGCGCCATGAAGTGGATCTCGTAATTGAACATGAACGGAAAGTTTTCGCTATCGAAGTTAAGGCGGCGACGCGCTGGAGCGACGGTGACCTCGCCGGCCTGCGGGCATTTCTAGATCGAACGCCGCAATGCGCGGCGGCCGTCCTCGCTTACAACGGGCGCGAAGCAGTAAAACTGGGCGGCAAATTGTGGGCGGTACCGTTCGGTCAACTACTCGCCTGAGGTCGGGGAGTCCAGACCGCTCTACGTCCTATTGAATGCGAGGGCAGCGAGCATTCGATTGCCTACCTGCATACGTGATAGGGGACGGTGTCTCGGCTCCCCGTATAAATGGTGGCGCGAAGTGATGTTGTGCGCCGTCGTCTTTGAATGGATTGCTGCTTCGGCGCCTTTCAGACTATTGCTTCCCGACGCTTGACAACTCGCCGTGGTTTTTGTTAGCCGAACAGATCGGCGATGAAACCCGCGGCCTTCGAATATTTCGCGCCCGCAACGGTGGACGAGGCGCTGGCATTGCTTCACGAGCACGGCGACGAGGCAAAGATTCTCGCCGGCGGGCAGAGTTTGATGCCGCTGATGAACCTGCGCCTGGCTCGCCCCAAGGTCATTGTCGATATCAACCGGATAAGCGGTCTCGATGGTATAGCAGTAACCGTCGACGGCGGCCTCGCCATCGGCGCGCTGGCGCGTCAGCGCGCCGTGGAAAAATCGGCGCTGGTGCGTGAACGGCATCCGCTGCTTGTCGCTGCCATGCCGCTAATCGGCCACTTTCAGATTCGCAACCGCGGCACCATCGGCGGGAGCATAGTCCATGGCGATCCCGCGGCTGAGCTTCCAGCCTTGAGCGTGCTTCTCAACTGTGAATTCTTGCTGGCGCGCAAGGACGGCGCGCGGGTCATCGCCGCGTCGGATTTTTTTCTAGGTTACCTCACCACGGCCATCGAGCCGGGTGAACTACTGACGGAAATTCGCTTGCCGAAATGGCGCGCCGGTACGGCCTGGGCTATCGATGAAATCGCGCGGCGCAAAGGCGATTTCGCTTTGGTGGGAGTTGCGGTCAGGGCGGAGTTGAATGGCGGCGGGATTATGCAGGATGTCGCCATCGTCATGTTTGGGGTCGGCGGCAAACCTCAACGGATTGAAAGCGCTGAAGCGATCTTGAAAGGACGCCCAATCGAGCCGGGCGTTCTGCGCGCCCTTAGCCAGGCGATTGCGGACGAACTCGAGCCCGATTCAGATATTCATGCTTCGTCCGCTTATCGTAAGGAAGTGGGCGGCGTGTTGGCGCGCCGGGTCTTGGAGTCGGCGCTGGCAAGGTCCGGGAGGACGCCGCAGTAAATTACTGTTCAAAGTTCAAGGTTCAACGATTCGGAAATTAGGTCGCGACTTCAAACTCTTAACCTTGAACGTTGAACCTTGAACGTTGAACTGAGCAATTGTGCGGGCAGGTTAATCCGATGAGCGCCAAGCAAGTTATTAAAATCACGGTCAACGGTCGGGCTTATGAGCGGCTTGTCGAAGTCAGAATGACGCTTGCGGATTTCATTCGCCAGGAGCTGGATCTCACCGGCACCCATCTGGGCTGTGAACATGGAGTCTGCGGCGCCTGCACGATTCTCTTGAACGGCGAGGCGGTTCGCTCTTGCCTCATGCTTGCAGTGCAAGCCGGCGGCGCCCGGCTGGAGACCGTCGAGGGGCTCGCTAACGGTAACGAGTTGCACCCCTTACAAAGGGCCTTCAACGACCAGCACGCGCTCCAGTGTGGTTTTTGCACGCCGGGGTTTCTCATGACCGCCGTGGCCGTTCTGAAAGAGAATCCAGCGCCGACGCGGGAACAAGCGCGCGAGGCTATTGCCGGCAACATCTGCCGCTGCACGGGCTATCAACCGATCATCGATGCGGTCGTACAAGCGGCGTTGGAATTGCGCGGCAGCCAAAGGGAGCAGTCCAAGTAGATGGAAACCGCGAATCGAACAGCTTATATCGGCGCGCCGATCAAGCGGCGCGAAGACTTTCGCTTCATCACCGGGCGGGCAACCTTCGTCGACGACATCAAGCTCCCCAACATGCTCCATGCGGCGGTGCTGCGCAGTCCGCGCGCCCACGCGCGGATTCATGCCATCGACACATCGAAGGCTCTTGAAATTCCGGGTGTGGTCAAGATTTTCACTTTTGACGATCTTGGCGAGCTGGCGGTGCCAGTGCCGATTCGGATGTATCAGCTTGCCGGATTGGAGCGCCATTTACAGCCTCTGCTGGCCCATGACAAAGTCCGCTACGTCGGCGAACCGGTGGCGCTGGCCATAGCCGAGAGCCGCTATCTTGCCGAAGACGCCCTGGACGCCATCGAGGTCGAGTATGAGGATTTGCCCGCGGTAGTCGATGTCTATGAGGCGATGAAAAATGAGATCTTGATCGATGAAGCCGCCGGGACCAATATCGCCGCCGTCCATGAATTTTCCATCGGCGATGTCGATCGAGCGTTTCGAGAGGCCGAGTACACCCGGCGCGAGGAATTTCGCGTCCATCGCTTCACCGGCAATCCACTGGAGACGCGTGGTTTTGTGGCGGCATTCGACGGCGGCAAAGGGGAGCTTACGGTCTGGGGCGTCACCAAGCTACCCCATCTCAACCGCCAGACCATCGCGGCGTTTCTCAAAATGCCGGAACGCAAACTTCATTTCATTGAAAACGACGTCGGCGGAGGGTTTGGCATCCGCGGTGAGCTTTACCCGGAAGATTTTCTAATTCCATTTGCTTCAGTCAAACTGGGGCGGCCGGTCAAATGGATCGAAGATCGCCGCGAGCATCTGATGGCGGCGAATCACTCGCGGGAAAACCGCTGCCAGCTTGAAGTGGCGGCGCGCAAGGACGGAACGATACTCGCGTTTCGCGCGACGGTTTACGGCGACATGGGGGCTTATGTGCGCACCCACGGAGGGCTTGTGCCTTGTTCCACTGCCGCGTTGCTCACCGGACCGTATCGTGTCCCGAACTATCAGGCAAAGATCCATCTGGTGGTGACAAACAAGACCGGCCTTGGGACCTTTCGCGCGCCGGGGCGTTATGAATCCTGTTTTTATCGTGAACGGATGCTCGAGCTAATGGCAAAGGATTTAGCCATCGATCCAGTGGAGCTACGCTTCAAGAATCTTGTTCGTCCGGAGGAAATTCCCTATACGGTAGGGGTCACGCGGCCCGGCTCGGCGCCGACGGTTCTCGATAGCGGCAATTATCCAAGCGCGCTCCGGCGCGGACTCGAGGAATTCGAATACGAAAAATTAAAACCGCTGCAGGGGCAATTGAAAAGCGGCCGGTACTACGGCACCGGCATCGCGTGCTTTGTAAAAAACACCGGCGGCCTCGAGCCCTACGAGGGCGCGCGCATCGTGATCGGCGACCGCAACGACGTCGCCGTGTACTTGAGCATTTCGATGTTGGGCCAGGGCCATGAGACCGCCATGGCGCAAATTTGCGCTGATGCGCTGGGTGTGCCGATGGATTGGATCACGGTCTATCACGGCAACACCGACACGACTCCGTTTGGCTGGGGGACTTTCGCGAGCCGGGGCACGGTGATGTGCGGCAGCGCGGTGCATCTTGCGGGGCAGAAGCTCAAGCAAAAGCTGCTGAGCCTAGCAGCCGAACAAATCGGCGTCGCGGCTGCTCAGCTGGAGCTGCGTGAAGGAAAAATCTATCGCCTCAGCACTGAAGCGGCGCCATTGGATCTCGATGAGATCGTGTCCCGAGTGCGCCATTCCGGAACGCTCAACCAAGGCTTGCCGGAGCTGGAGGAGACCGCCTATTTTCATTCGAGCCAGATGACCTACTCTTACGGAGTTCACCTGGCTCATGTGGCGGTGGACGCCGAGACCGGCGTCATGGAAGTGCTCAAGTATCTGGTCGTGGAGGATGTCGGGCGCGCCATCAATCCACTCCTGATTCACGGGCAAACCGTGGGCGCGGCAGTGCAAGGCATCGGCGGCACGATGTTGGAAGAGCTGATCTACGACGGCAACGGCCAACTGCTGACCGGCAGTTTGATGGACTATTTATTGCCAACCAGCACCGATGTCCCCGATATCGGCAGCGTGACGCTGGAGGAGGCGCCTTCGCCGCTGAACCCGCTGGGGGTGAAGGGCGCGGGCGAGGGCGGCATCGTCGGCACCGGCGCGGCGCTGGCAAACGCGCTGTCCAATGCACTGGTAAGCTATTCCATTGAAGTGAAAAACCTACCCCTCACGCCGGACCGCATCCGCGCGTGGATTAGCGGCCGGGGCTGATAGATGTTCAAATCGTTCAAGCTGACGAACACGGCGATCCCCATCGTTCTAAATGGCGATCTAGCGTCCTGGCACCAAAGTTCGTTTACAAACTCGGCAGTCCCAATCCGTCATTCCCGCGGAGGCGGGAATCCAGGAAATTAAAATACTTCTGGATACCCGCTTTCGCGGGTATGACGCTGGGGAGGGCGATTATTTATTTTGCGCACCTTAGTTCCACCACAATAGCGGAGCGAACTATTGCACGCCGAGGCGTTCGCGAATCGTTCTAACG